>DBDH01000114.1:0-40595 GCA_002293455.1 Treponema sp. UBA937 | reverse complement strand
TCATCGATTCGCGCTTTGTAGAAATCCCGTACTTTGTGACGGACGAGCTTCATCGTGGAATTGATTAAGCCGTTGTTTTCATCGAAAGCCGCGGGAATAACCGCAAAGGAAGACGGCCGCCATTGAACCGGAATATGGGAATATTCGGGGTTGTCTTTGAAGGCCGAAAGATCAGCTTGAATAAGATCGATGATTTTCTTTGCGTCTTCGTCGGATGTACCGCTGATGCCTTTTTCCTTTGCGGCGGCTTTGACGGCTTCAATGTTGAGCGTTACAAGGGCGCTCGTGAATTTATTCTGTTCGTTGTAAGCCATAATCTGGTCAACAAACTTCGATGTATTGATGATGGCTTCTTCGATAGTTTCGGGGCTGTATTTTTCGCCGTCAGCCGAAATGAGCAGCGCCTTTTCGCGCCCGGTAACCACGAGGAAATTATCCGCGTCGATGTATCCTAAATCGCCGGACCAGAGCCAGCCGCCGCGCAGCGTTTCCGCCGTAGCTTCGGGGTTCTTGTAATACCCTTTCATGACGGAGTCTCCCCGCGTTACAATCTGCCCGATTTCCCCGGTTTTGCATTCGGTTGTATCATCCTTCATAATGCGCACTTCCAGCGTCGGAATGATGTTTCCCGATGTTCCGAATTTGTGACGTGCGACAGAATTAGCGCAGATGATCGGGGCGTTTTCGGTGAGGCCGTATCCCTGCAAAACCGGCACGCCGATAGCGTTGAAAAATTCCTGCTGTTTTATTTCAAGCAGCGCGCCGCCGCCGATGCAGAATTTAATGTCGGTTCCAAAAATTTTCCGCAGTTTGGGAAACACAAGCGCGTTCGCGAGAGCCCAGGGAAACCATGTTACAAACCTTGTTCCGAACGATTGTTTCTTGAAACCGTTTCCAGAGCGCGCGATGCCGGCTTTTACGCCGCGGTCGAAAATACCTTTTACAAAAGCGCCTTTTTCGGAAACGCCCTGAATCATTTTTTTCATAAAGTTGCCCGACAAAGCCGGAACGGTTAGGAGAAAATCCGAATTGACTTCGACAAGATTTTTCGGAAGATTCCGCATCGTCGCAACCGGCCCGCCCTGCGAATCAACAAAATACATCGCGATGCCTTTATACGCGAAAATGTAAATCCCAACGGTATGCGCAAAAGAATGATCGAGCGGCAGCATGATGAGGCTTTTCCAACCCTTTCGCACATCGACTACCTGCGCGGCGCCGATGGCATTATCAAGATAATTTTTATGGGTCAGCATGATGCCCTTCGGATTTCCCGTGGTTCCCGAAGTATAACAAATCGTTACCGTGTCATCTTCATGAACAGAGGCTTCAATTTCGGCCATTTTAGCGGCGGCGGCTTTATCTTCCAGAATTTCTTTTCCCTCACGAATCATATCATCGTAGAAAAAAAGATTTTCCCTTTCCTTCAAATTTGTCTTGCCGATCATCTCCCTAAGATGATTGCTCTTAGGACTGATGCAGATGATCACCGGCTTTGTTTCGAGCTTGTCGAGAACCTCGGCGGTTTTTTGGAAATTGTTTTCCGAAACCAACACCGCTTTCGATTCGGAATGATCGAGGCGGAAAATGATTTCATCGCCGGAAAGTTTCGTGGAAAGCGGCACCGACGTACAGCCGGCTTTCAAAATCCCATATTCACCAATAACCCAGGAAGGCCGCCCCTCCGAAATAATCGAAATATTGTTACCTTTTTGAAAACCGTTTTCTACTAAACTTGCCGCAAATGCCAAAGAAAGATCATCAACTTCGGAATAACTGAAAGTTTTCCATTCGCCGTCCTGTTTTCCGCCAAGGTAAGGCATCTCATTAAAGTTCCGCGCAGCTTCGTGCAGCAGCTCGATTACCGTATTCATGACAACTCCTCCATCATAATTATAGTATCACTTATGTTTGCGGAATCGTCAAGTAAAATGACACTATGTGTGATTTTGACATAGCGATTGTTTACATTCCAAAAATAAGGTATAGTAAAAAACATCAATTAAATTGAAATTGCAGAGGAATTCCTTATGACAGAACAAATTATTCACTTTTTTACCGTTGTCCCAATATGGGAATTATTGATCATCATGTTTTCAAAAACAATCGAGGTGACGATTGCCACGCTCCGGGTCATTCTCATTAACAAAGGGTACAGGACTTTCGGAACGATTTTATCGTTATTTGAAATCGCGCTCTGGATTATTATGGCCTCAAATGTTCTCAGCGGCCTTTCCGAAGCGCCTATCAAAGGGATTTTTTACGGCATTGGATTTTCTTTGGGCGTTTTTCTCGGCTCCTGCGTTGAAAGCCGTCTCGCTTTGGGAAAAGTTCTTATCGAAACGATTGTATCCAAGGACAACAGCGATTTTATGACGTCGGAACTGCGGAACAAAGGATACGCGGTTACAACGGTTGAAGCCCGCGGCCGCGATTCAGAAAAAACCGTCCTTAAGATTTTTGCCAACCGAAAAGGCAAAGACGAGATCATCAAGCTGATTCATCAAAAAGACGGCACCGCGATGATTATCGCAAACGATATTACCACCCTTCACGGGGGATATATTTCTCCGCGAAAAAGCAGCCTGATAAAGTAACATGAAACAAAAATCGCTTTTTTCTATTATATACGAAGATGATAAGATGCTCGGCGTCGATAAAGCGCCGGGTTTGCCTGTGGGCGGCGACCGTTGGGACGCGTCAAAGGAAAGGCTCGACAAGCTCTTAAACAGTTACTTTGCCGAAGAACAGGACGTGTCCCGGGAACAAAACAACAGTGATGCGCCGCAAACCGCCAGGCTGCCGTTTCCCCACCGTGTTTACACCGTTCACCGGATTGATCAGGACACGAGCGGCCTCGTTCTTTTTGCCAAAGACGCCGATACGCACAAAGAACTTTCGCTTTTATTTGAAAAAGGGAAACCGCGAAAACGATACATCGCCATTGTTCACGGACGGCCTGTTTGGAAAGAAACAAGCTGTGATCTTCCCTTGGTTCCCGACGGTGATAAACAGCATCGAACCATCATCGACAAATATCAGGGGAAAAAATCCTTAACGAATTTCGTCTTCCTGGGCAGCGCCGGAAATTACAGTGTGATTGAAGCCCTGCCCCAAACAGGCAGAACGCATCAAATTCGGGTTCACTTGGCAAGTTTGGGGCATCCTATTGTCTGCGATTCCCTTTACGGGAAATCCGGCACGATGAAAGGCGTGTTCCTTTCATCGTTTAAAAAAGGCTGGCAGGGCGATCCCCTTGATGAACGGCCGCTCCTTTTCCGGCTAGGCCTCCATGCCGCGGAAATTACCCTGCCGGAACTTTCCTGGCTCCCCGGAAAAGAACTGCGCATCGAAGCAAAACTGCCGAAGGACATGGCGGTCCTTATCAGACAAATGGAAAAAGCACAGAATACTTCATTTGGCTTGGATGTTAAGGACAAAAAAATGACACACGGTAAATCTGAAACATGATAAAAGAAGATGAAGAAATAATTCAATTGAAGTATGCTGACAAGAATATTTATGGTCATATTTCTTCGATTCTGCTTGCATTCTTTGTCATTGTTTCATTCTATTTGTCTTTTAATAATTTAGAATCAAACTACGATTGGATAAATAAATTTCTCCAAAGTAATTTTACAAAAATACTGGTGATAATTTGCTTAATCATATGTATAATAATCTCAATATGTTACATTTTATTTGATAGCTTTTTTGATTATCACATAAATATAAAAACGAAGAATATACATTTTATTCACGGCAGATGGAAATTTAAGACAGAAAGAATTGTAAATTTCAAACAAATTAAGAATGTTGTGTTAGTTCAAAATATAGAGAGAACCAGCGATTCAGGAGAAACATACACATACAAAATTGATATTTATGACACAGAATTAAATGCTTATGAAGTTTATGAAAGCAGGAATTTTGATACTGCATATGAAATTGCCATAGGTTTTGGGAAAGCCATTGGAATTGAAATGCTTGATAAAACGACTATCAATAATTATGAAGGTTTCATTAAAAGAATTATTTAGATAAACCCCAATCATTATTCAACTTAACCGCATTATCTATGCAGGAGATAATGCGATGGGAAAAATTATTGGAAAACAATCGGAAGGCACTTGTGGTCGTACCATAAATATGGTACGATATTTGAGGGAAGAAAATTCTTGTGTAATTTATTCCGGTGAAAAATTCACTATTGAATGGTATTATGACAAGAACGGGAAAAGTCTTGCGTATGAGTATTTTCTCAAATCTACTGAGGAACTACAGGATAAATTCCTTATGCTGGCTAAAAAAATGGGTGATTTTGGGAAAATATATGACACAACCAAATTCCGTAATGAAGGAGATGGGATATATGCGTTTAAACCTCAGCCAGATAGGTATTTATCGTTCTTCACCGATGCGAAAAAGATTATCGTTACGAATGGGTTTGTAAAAAAGACCGATAAATTACCCAAAGCGGAAAAGAGGTTGGCTATCAGATTACGGAAGATTATTTTTCTGGAAAATCCGGAGGGAAAAAATGATGGAAACAACATTTGACAAATTTATCAACAGCAGCCCGAAAAGAAGAGAAAAATTCGATAAAGAATATAACGATTTTCTTCTGTCCGAATTTGTTTTGGAAAAAATGGAAGAGGAACAAATTTCCGTTCGGGCATTGGCGCAAAAAGCCGGCGTATCGCCGACAGTGATCCAAAAGATACGAAGCAAAAACGCGGAAAAGATCAATTTCCGGACGTTTTCCAGTGTGCTAAGATCCTTGGGATATAAAATCAACTTCGAGAAAATATAATACATCTTTAGAAAGGATATACCATGCGGAAAATAGTAACAGGTGTTTTGTTATCGGGATTTATTATTATAGGTTTTGTAGATTTATTGCTGCAGGGGCAGGCAAGCTATTCTTCAATCATGGGAATGGATATTCAGAGGGTATATTTTTATACTTTCTATTTGCTGGTGATGGGTTCATGGCTGCTTTATCATCAATGGTTTGTAGGAATAGGATTTATAAGCGTAGCGGCATTTAGTTCATACTTTATTGAACTTATTTATATACATAATTACTTTGCGTCGATAGCGGTATACATTGGAATAGTCCTTGATATAATCGTCAGGCGAAAACCGAAATGGCTTATTCCTTTGATTGTTGTCGGGGTAGTGCAAGGTTTCGCGTTTCAAACGCGGCTGCTTCCTTTCTTCGTCGTTGGCAGCATGGAATGTTTGGCATTGTGCATCGGTTCGGTTTTTGTTGTGAAAAATATTTGAAAAGAAAGCAAAGCGAGGCAATGGCAAAACTCCGGTTTTTGCAAGGATCTCATGCGTCAATCTTCATTCCGTTGGGAATGTAACTCAAATACTTTCGCTCCCGTTTTGGGATCGGTCCGGGTTGAATCTGTTGTAAGATCGATGAGTGTTCCCGATGGAATTGTTTCGATGGCTTGTTTTTTTCCCGCGACAAGGATCATTCCTATTGATGAACAGGCATATCTTCCATGCGGCGGTTCGTCTTTTGTTCTGCCTTGTTTTGGCGAAAAATCCCCAAGAACAATTGAATCGGAAATGATACGGGCTTTCAAGGTTTCTTGCGGAGAAGTTTCGGGCTGTGCGATCTTCAAAAACAGGAAGCTGAGAACCGCCCTTTCCTTAGGGAGTCCCGCCGCTTTGGAAAGAACATGCAGCCGTGACGGAGCGTCGTTTGTATCAAAGGAAAAATGGCACCATTTCCTTCCCCGCTTTCCTCCCGGAAAGGGGCATTTTTCGCGGTGGGGGCAGGGCGCTTCAATTGCCGCCGATGACAGAAAACTTTCCCTTAACCGGCTGATAAACTCCCCCGACCTTGGGATGCCCGGCTCAACAACCAAAAGGGAACCGTCTTTCTTTACCAAACTCAAAAGATACGCCTTTTCTTTTTTAACAATTTTTTCCGTATCGTTCCGGTCATCCCAAAATAATTCGTTGTATACATTGACAGCCGTAACGAGCGCCGCGGATTCTCCGTAAATACTGGTTCCCAGGGCCCCCCGAATTGTTTTTATCTTCCAGAGACATGATGTTCCGGCGAAAGCATAGAACAGTTTTTTCCCCGCTTCCAGAACGGGAGCGGTTCTGTCAAGGCAGCGTATTTCAAGGCTGAGCTTCCGCAGGTCGGGACGGGAAATCCAAAGCGCTAAGGCAAAAGTCATCGGGCCGGAACCTAGATCGCAAATGGCATCACCGTCATGCAGAGTGATGTTTAAAGAAGGAAGGAGGCGCAGAAGGCGGAACACATTCCAAGGGAGAAAATAGCGCAGATATGCCGAAAGTGACGCGGCTTTTCCCAGATAGCCGTCAACACGGTCACCGCGGCCGCTCGTTAACTGGCGGGAAAGTTCCGCAATATCCTGCGGCAAACCGGAACGGTGTTTTGCGGAAAGCGGAAATGTTTTATCAATAGTGCTGAGGAGATTCTGAAAATCGGTTTGCGCTTTTTCCGGAAGTTCGGGAAATAAATATTCCTGGAATACATTCCCTGAAAATATATGCTCTTTTTTTTCTTGTCTTTTTACCATTCTTTTGGGTTCCCGCCCGGCGGAATAATCGTAAAAGTATTCCCTGACGGTACAATTACAAAAAAACCATTTTTCAGAATAAAATCCCGTACATTTTCCTTTACAACCATTCCCGCGACAGCGCCAAGGTATTTCCGCGTATCATCATGTAAATCCGCGTGACGGCGGACGGTCTTCATGCGTTCAATATGATCCTTAACATCCTGTATGCCAGGTTTTGATTTAACTTCGACAATCATTACCTTATCGCCATTTTCCAGCGTTACATCAATTTCGGCGAGTATATTATTTTTTTTATCTTTTATTTCGGCCTCGGGATAGGCTTTAGTAAAAACAAATCCTAATTCCCGGAATTTATCTATAAGATTAGGTAGCACCATGTATTCGACCATTTCGCCGAATCTGCCGCCCAGTTTACTTATTTTACGGTCGGTTTCTTTTTGTTGTTCAGTAAGCTCCTTCATAATTCGATCAAATTCCTGAACACTTTTCTTGTGTTGTTCGGCATTTTCCTCTAAGATTGCCCAGACTTGCTCAAAAGTAACCCCTCTTGGATAATCCGGAACCTGAACTTCACCCATCGTGCAACTCCTTCCCTCAATATATCACTTCTTATGGTTTTTTGAAAGCATCGGCATAACTGTTATACCGATGCCGTGTTTCCATGATATAGTATGGGTCGGTGACGTTTTTTGCTTTGGATATTTGCGTCAAACTTAGGCAGCGCTGATAAAGTCTCATGACAGTTTCATAAAGTAAACACTGATTTATGCTCGATGCATACATCAGTGTTACCCTTACGAAATTCGTATTTTATGGAATAGTTCAGAGATTCCGGTTTCTGAACTATTCCAAGAGAAAACTATATCTCAAAGCCGGATTGATGGATAATTTGCGATGTTTCTATATTAAGCACACGCATATTCAGCCGGCGGGTACTCATCTGACCGCTTATCCCAAAGACTACAATGTATTGGGCGCCAAACTGTTCCCCAAGCTCGACATAAGAATCATCACTTACGTATCCTGATGCTTGATACCGCAATTCATAGTTCATAATTTGCGAACGATCAACTACTTTCAGGTTTCCTTCCGAAATAATAGTCCTGTTAATATTATTTACAATTTCATCAAGCATGTCGTAATTCGCGTCTCTTTCTTCCATGATTAATATAACCGCACCGGACGGTAAAATCGCGTACAATTCCTCAGCAGATGCTTTCACTGCCTTTTCAGCCAATCCGCCTCTTTCGTCCTCAAGCTGAGACAATCTGGCTGTAGCGGCGGCGTCGCTTGCGATCGCTTCTCTTAATATACCGGCATTTGCTCTGGCGGCAGTGCTGCCGGATTCAGCGGCGATTTCTTCGTATTGCTCTATCGCTGCTTCGTAATTGCCGTTCTTTACAAGAATCAAGGTATCGTTCATCCTTTGTTTTACCACTTTGTCTTTTGATGTTTCCTTCACGAGCGCACGGTTTGTACTGACAATAGTAGGAACAATATCGCTCTCTAAGGTTCTCAATTGGGAATCAATGATGCTCTTTGCTAGGTCCAACACGTTGAGTGCGGCGACTGAATCCGCGGTTTTGCTTTGTGATCCCCGTTTTATTACTTCGCGTATCGGCATTTTCGTTCTTTTATCAATAATGGTATACGAAAATTCCAGGTCAACTTGTCTTGTAAAATCGGTTACAGTGCGTTCTCTCTCCGTTCTTGACTTCTGAGAATCCTTGGATGTTATGCTTCTTATTTTACCCGTGAAGATACCGTCGGCATTTGGATCGGCAGGCGATACCTTGGTAAATCTTCCGGTATTATCAATGATCTGCGTTGCTCTTTCCGTAATATACCGCGTGAGCTGCGCGATATCCTGATTATTAACACCGCTTTCGTTCTCAAACTCACTAACCGCCAAACGCTGAATATTGCTTGTATCTATCGTAGGTGTCTTTACGGATTTGATAGGCACCATTGTAGCGCACCCTGCCAAACTTATGCCGAACATTATTACCATAATGACGGTGATCATTCCCAAAAACATTGAATGCTTTTTCATTAAAATCCTCCTAATTAAAATATGTTTCATAAGCTGGCAGTCCTGGAAATAATCGATTTTTTGGACTGCCATTTTTTACGTTAGTCTGCTCTTATTGTTACCGTTTTTCCGCCTGAGACTTCTTCTACCCCAGTATAAATTACACCGGACAGTGAACGTGCCCATCCGTAATATATTCTACCATCCTTGTTACGCGTCATCGATGCTGTGGAACCGTTTGAAACCGCCGCGGATGATACTGAAGTTATAGGGCTGGTTTCAGAGAACCTTACATATATTGGGCCTCCCGTGTCGTTTAAAATTACAAGTTTCCCGCCTTTCAAGTCCAAATCACAGCTTGATATGGAAACCACCGCGATTGCAACAAGTGCAATAATTCCGAAAAACTTAACCATGTTTTTCATTTAAAACTCCTCCTGAGACTTTGTCTATACTCAATTCTTAACAATGAGTTATAGAACAATTTTTTCATCCAAAATATACATTTTAGATGTTGTTTTATGGATTCATAAAACATAATACGATATCACGTAATTATTATACGATAATGAATATTATTTTGCAAGGGTTTTTATATTACAATTGAAAAACGATATGATGTATCGAAAAAAGTAAAATGGGTGTTTTAGAACTGATAAAAATCCATTATAAAGCACATAATTGGATGGAATATCAGCTTGCGAAGAGGTCAGGCCTGATTCATGCAATTATCTCCTCGTGGTATCAAAGAATGTGTATTGCTAAACCTTCTCCGGAACATACATGCCCAGATTTTACAGAAAGTCTCTCTGGAACACTTTTTTACTATAATTAAGTAAGTACAAAATATTGAGAGATACAGTATGAATGTCTTGGAACGAATAACAACCTATCGCAAAGAGCGTAATTGGACGGAATATCAGCTTGCGGAGAAGTCGGGGCTGACCCAATCAACGATCTCCTCGTGGTATCGGAAAAACATGCTCCCATCTATCCCTTCTCTGGAACGTATATGTAAGGCGTTTAACATTACACTTGCTCAGTTTTTTGCGGAAAATCTCTCTGATGGGGGTGCTTTGACGGAAGAACAGCAAAATCTTGTGTATGAATGGAACCGGCTTGAAAAAAATCAGCAAAATGCCTTACTTTCATTTCTTAAAACTTTGTAAGACTGTCCTATATTTGAAATAATCATGCAGCTATGTTTAAAAGAGTATCCTTATGACTGCCGGCCAGTGCTTTAGGAGTATAAAGTCCAGGAAATTTCAGCGATTAATGTTATTTTTTGAGCGAAAATGACCTTAAAATCAGTGATTTTTATCACTTTTTTGTGGAACCAGAGCAAAGGAACATCATTTAGACACGTATTTTGCTTAAACTTTACATTACTGCCAGCGCTTTCATCCCTCTTGACAAAGGTCATGTATATTTATACAAGTGAAAGAATAAATATACAGCAAGGAGATTTTATGAAAACCACGAAGAAGATACTGGTATTAGCCGTTTTTGTTCTCGCCGCGCTTCCGCTTTTTGCCGGAGCTAGGGCGGAAAATGATACGCGCCTCGCGAATATTCAACGGGCGGGAAAACTCATCATTGGCTGCTCGGCGGATTATCCTCCCTACGAATTTCATTCTCTGGAAAATGGAAATGATGTGATTGTCGGTTTCGATATTGATATTGCCAAAGAAATCGCGAAGGACTTGGGCGTAACGCTTGAGATTAAAGACATGGCTTTCGACGGACTTTTGGCGGCGCTCCAGGCTGGAACTATCGACATTGTTATTTCCGGAATGAGCCCCACAGCGGAACGGAGGCAGAGTGTTGATTTTTCTACCATTTATTACTATGCGACTCACGGCGTAATCGTCCGGCGGGCCGATCAAGCGAAATATGAAACAGTCGAAGCTCTGAAGACCGCGCGGCTTTCCGCTCAGAAAGGAACAATTCAAGTTGATCTTGCGAAAATCCAGATTCTTGGGATGAGTGAGGAAGAAGCCGAACAGGACATTGATTCTGTGAAAGAAGTTGCAAGCATCAAAAATCTTATTCTCGATCTTGAAAACAGCAATGTTGATGCCATCGTCGCGGAACTGCCCGTTGCTCAGGCTTATGTGAACGCGAATCCAAGCCTTGCGTTGGCGGCTCCTGTTTTCCGTGATGAAGACGGCGGATCGGCTATCGCGATCAAGCAGGGGAATCCCAGTCTTGTTGCCGCACTCAACGCAAGCCTGAAACGGATGATGGACGCGGACATGATCAGCGAGTTTTTTGCCGAAGCGATGGAACTGTCCAGCGCGGAATAAATCGCAGTCAGCAATGAACAAGGGGCAGAGCGCATACTGTAAAATGGACAATGCCGACACGGGATTGAGGCAGGCTTTAAACCAGTTTGCATTGAGTTTGAGAATGAATAGGTTCCGTTCAATATATTTTCATTTACACAGAATTTTTGACAGGCTTACAGACTCCTCTAATACAGCGTAAGAGGTTTACCCGCCATCTTACGCTGCAATTCCGCCGCCTGTTCCGGAGGCAGAAGCGACAACCAATAAGGGACAATCGAGGCTGTTCCCGCAAGCTGCGCAATTTCTTCTGTCTTCCGGATTACATCGATGGCATCCTGATCATTCATTGCGGCTAAAATCGCCACCGCCCGCTCCGGCTGCATACCATTTAAGTTTCGGGCGATGCTTTCAATATTTGCGCTTCTGCTGTCGGCTTCCTGTTCTTTAACGGCGATAGAATTCTCCCGGTCATCAAGCGTTTTCTGCCGGTCTTCCAATTCCTGAGCCATTTGGAGGATTCTGCCTTCTTCGGCGGTAATAGCTTCTTCACGCCGGTCAAGTTCAAGATTACGGAGTTCAATCGCTTCCAGGCGGACCGCCAAACGTTCGGCGTCAAGAGAAATCGGCGTATCTTCGGGGATCTCAGGCTGGGAACGCGGGGCAAGACCAACCAGTTGAAGCACCGGAGCCATCAACGATTTTGCGTCGATTACATTGAGATAATCAAACCAGACGATTCCGCCTGCCGCTAAAATGATAATCAGCAATAATAAAACAATTACTCTTCCCAAAATCTACGCCCCTCCCAACTAAAATATAGAACAAAAACGTTACAAATACCAGTAGGTGTCCTGTCAGTCCTCTGTGTATAAGATCGGTATTTTTAAAGATTTTAATTATGAAATTATGCCGCGATTTTTGTTGCACAAACTGCTCATTCCCAGTTACAATATTGATATCGTTTTATCAGAAAAACAGGAGGTTTCTAACATGGAAGCAATACAAGTGGGGATTTTGTCGATTATCCCCCCGGTGATCGCTATTTCGTTGGCGCTCATCACCAAGGAAGTAATTTTCTCGCTTCTTTTGGGGATTATGTCAGGGACGATTATTTACAGTTTTGCCGTGGGGCTCGGTTTTGTCGGCATTTTTAGTGTTACCACCGATTTAATGATTTCCAAAGTCGGTGATAATGCCGCGATGGTTATCTTCCTCTGTATGCTGGGAGCTTTGGTCGCGGTCATTACCCGCGCGGGAGGTTCCAAAGCCTACGGAAACTGGGCATCAAGAAAACTGAGGACAGGCCGCAGCGCTGGAATCGCGACAGCTTTCCTGGGCATCCTTATTTTTGTGGATGATTATTTTAACTGTCTTACCGTTGGAACCGTGATGAAGCCCGTCACCGACAGGCAGCATATTTCCCGGGAAAAACTGGCTTACCTGATCGACGCAACCGCGGCGCCGGTTTGTATCATTGCGCCTATTTCGTCATGGGCGGCAAGCGTTATCAGTTATTATCCCGGTGAAGGAAGCATGGGAGGAATGCAGGCTTTTGTCAGTTCCATTCCGATGAACCTCTACGCGGTGCTTACCATCTTTATGGTTTTTTGGATGGCAATACGGAAAAAGGGCGATTTCGGTCCCATGGCCGCGGCCCAGCGGAAAGCGGAATCCTTGGGAGACGCCCACTTTGCCGATTCCGATACATCCAGTGAAAATGAACTCTCCAAGCTGAACGTCTCCGAAAAAGGAAAAGTTCTGGATTTAATCATTCCCGTAGTGTTCCTTGTGATTTTTTCCATCTTAGCGATGCTTTTTTACGGCGGACTTTGGAGCGGAGAAGGGAAAACCGTTTTCCAGGCTTTCGGTGACACCGACGCGGGATACGCCTTATCCTTGGGCGGTTTCGGCGCCCTCTTTATCGCGTTCTTCCTCTTTGTTCCAAGAAAATTGATGTCCTTTGCGGATTTCTTTAAAGCGATAATTGCCGGAGTAAAATCTATGGTTCCCGCGTTGGTCATTCTTGCTTTGGCATGGACCATCAGCGGCGTGTGCCGGGATCTTCTTTCAACAGGACCGTATGTGGCGGAAATGGTAGAAGCGTCTAACATGCCCGTAGCGTTTATTCCCGCGATAATGTTCATTATCGCTGCGGCTTTATCGTTTGCGACAGGAACGTCTTGGGGAACATTCGGTATACTCATTCCGATAGTTGTGGCCGTTTGTGAAATCGCGGCTCCTCATCTTTCGGTAATAGCCCTTTCTTCAGTTCTCGCCGGTTCGGTTTTCGGCGACCATTGTTCACCCATTTCGGACACAACGATTCTGTCATCCACCGGTGCCGGATGTAATCATATTGAACATGTCAGAACCCAGATTCCTTACGCGGTTACAACAGCCGTTATCTGTTTTATCGGATACATTGTGGCGGGTTTTGTCGGAAAAATCGGATTTGGTGCGGCCCTTGCCGTTACTACGCCGCTGTCATTGGCGCTTTTAATCATCGTTCTGCTGGTTCTGCCCAAAGTTTTCCCCGGAAATGATACTGCCGCGGCAAAAAAATAATTATCATCGGAAGATGTCCAGGGAAACACTTGCCTGGGCATCTTCTTTAGTGGTATTTTAGACAAAGGGGATGATGTTCAAAATCACCCCACAGGAGGATGAGAGGCAGTGTCGGGTAACGTAAAAAAGTTGATTAAAACGGTCATAATTATTGCGGCGGTAGTTGTTGTGCTTTTTGTGTGCAACCCGGTCAGTTGTGTCGGCGCCACGGAACGCGGTATTCGCTACACTTTCAGTAAAGCCGGGGAAGAAGTGTTAATGCCCGGCATTCAGTTTCACGCGCCATTGGTAGGAAGTATTAAAACGTGGTCTATTGTTCCGAATGAACTGGCTATCGATGTTCCTATAAACAGCGCGGGCGCAATCAGCAAGGATAATCAGATTATAGGCGTCCGGCTGGTCGTGTATTGGCAGTATGATGAAAATGCCATTTATACCATTGCGACCGAGTACACCGAATCTTCAATAAAAAACTTATTGGCTTCGGAAGCGAATTCCGCGATCAAAACGATAATCGGTACGTATACCATTTTTGATCTTGCGGCGAATCAATCCGTTATCGGAGAAAAAGTGTTGCAGCTCATCAATGATCATGTGGTGAGCCGTCCTATAAAAATAAGTCAGCTTAATATCAGCAATTTTGATTGGTCTCCCGAATTTGATATTCAGATTAATGCCACGATGGAAGCGGCTCAACGAGTACGCCAGGCCGAGCAGCAGGCAAATATTGCCGAACAGGAAAACAGGCGTCTTGCCATAGAAGCCGAAGCTGCCGCAAAAGCCCAAATTGCCAAAGCGGAAGGCGATTTGAAAGAGGCGGAATTGAACGCGCAGGCGATAATCGTAAGGGCCAACGCGGAAAGAGACGCGAAAATCGCGGAAGGCGAGGGAGTTCAGCAGTATAATCAGCTTATTGCGCAAAATCTGCAAACGGAAATCCGCATCCGCGAATTGGAAATTGAGCTGGAACGCGCAAAACGCTGGAATGGTGTTGAAGTGCCGGCCTATATACCTTTGAACCCGGCGGGCGGAGTGGTAACACTGCCAGCGGCACCCGCAAGATAATGCCTGCCGCCCTTTGTGTAAGGGCGGTATTTTTCATTCCCTTTCGGTGATCTTGTTACCGCTGCCCAATAGCCGGATTTTTGCTTCTACGTATTCAAGCTGATCCTCGTTTAAGACAGCGCGCCGGGCGGAGGAATGGCCGATTTTGAAAATATCATAAGCGCCGCGGCTGACGAATTGTTTGCCTTCGCCTTCGTTGTACCAGTACACAAGGGAAATGTTCCGCTTGTCGAGTTCTATCGCGTTGATGCCTTTTTTGCCGATGGCGCTGCCGGAATTGAAAAGGCAGGGAACAGGGAGTTCGTCGCCGTAGAGACTTTGCCGCAAAATATCCCGGCGTTCGGAGCGTTTCAATTTCCCCAGTTCATAGCGGAGCGTGGCAACTTCTTTCGCGATTCTTTCCTGTTCCGTGCCGCCCGCGGATGGGTAATCGCGGCAGAGCCTTTCAATCTCAAACTTGATATATTCGAATCGGCCTAATGATTCAAACAAAGGGCGGTGCGTGTGTCCGATAATCGAAACGCAGTTATGTTCCATCGAAAATTGATATGCCTGTTTTTCCACATAAAAGCGTTTATGGGGACTTCGCGCGCTGGAGATGTTCTTGATTCCGAAAGGCTTCAGGAAATACCGGATGCTCAGGCTGATAAGATTATTGAATTTATCATACATCTTGGAAGATTGATGTCCATGATAGACATAGATCGGAAGAGTTCCGGTTTCAATCTGAACCACGTTGTAGAGCTTATACGGATATTTTCTTTCAAAGATAAGCCCTTCATCATGATTGCCGATGTTTTTGAAAAGCCTATCTTTTTCCGCAAACCGGTCAAAAACATCGTACAATTTTTTCCATTGATTTTGTACGACGGAAAGAGAAAAGCGTTGAAGTTCCTCAATATCACCGTTTAATATAACAAAATAATCATTCGGCAGATAATAATCTTCAAGAATTTTCGTTAAGAGAAGCGCGTTCCGGTTGAGGTCATCGTTTCTTCCGCCGTTCCCCATGTGAAAATCGCTGATCACAAGCACCTTTCCGCCGCCTCTTATATCGAGTAAAGCCTTTTGATCAAAATGAGGATTGATGATATCTTTAAAAAAGGTTGTTGCCATATCTGTAAAAATACTTCCTGTTGTTATTGTAATGTAATTTTAAGAAAAGAACAAAGAGTATCTTTACTCTTTGCTCATTTCTCTTCGTTTTTTGCCGTTTTCCTGAACACCGCAAGCTTTCTGTCTTCCAGTGCGATTAACGATGCGGAATTCATATCGCCAAGCATCTCCAATGATCGATTGCTGTAAAACGATACATGTGTTATGTCTTCCATGTACCACCAGCGGAGAAATGCCTCGTCATCTTCCGGCGCAAGATGGGTATGTATAACGGCAAATGCGCCGGGCTTCAATGCCGCAAAGAAAGCGGAGAAATCTTTTTGCGGATTGATGAAATGTTCCGCGGTTTCAACGCACATGCCTAAATCGTAGAATGATTGTTGAGGAAGTTCGGAAGCGGAAAAATGAGGGTCCCAGGAAAACACTGAAAAGCCCAAATTCCGCATCATTCGGGAAAGTGATGGAACAGGGCCGGATCCCCAATCGATAACGGTTTCCGGCTTCCCCGCGTAGAACAAAGCGCGTTCAACAATTCTGGACAGGAACTGCCGGTAGCCTTGGTTGTCATCATCATTCTGATGTTTCTTATAACGATTAAGCGCCGTTTCTTCATCCGGAAGAAAGTCCGGATGAAGAAACGAGAAGCCGCAATCATTACAACGAAAGAACTTCTTTCGTTTTGTTTCCAAAAGCCTTACGGAGGAAGAAGCACAAACAAGACAGTTCATTGATCTTCTCCGTTTTTGTTTCCGCGCCGCGCTTTATACTGCCGGATGAGTTCCGTAAACGCATACGCGTAACGTTCCTGCTTTACCGCTCCCACGCCGGACACTTCGAGAAATTCTACCGCGGTGACCGGCGCTTTTGCGGTCATGTCCTTTAACGAAGCATCGGAAAAAATGATGTATGACGGAACCTTTGCCTCCGATGCCAAACGGTTTCGGAGCTTCTTCAATTGCTCATACAACTGTTCATCAAATACTGGTGGAGAAATTCCGGCGGAAGGCTTTGCCGCTTTTATAAGAATGACTTCCTTCTCCCGCCGGGGTACAGGCTTGGTACCCGGTATGTTAATACCCGGCATCATCATCGTAAGTTTCGGTTTTTCTTTTATAAACAGGCGGCTTTTCTCGGTAGGAATCACCACGGGATAATCCGTTCCCTCAACCGCAAGATATTCTTTTTCAATAAGAAAATCGATCATCTTCCGAAGGCGCGCGGCATCGGTACCGGCCATGATTCCGTAGGTGCTTAATTCGTGCAGATAGGCGTTCTGGATTTTTTCACTGCGGCTCCCGGTAAGGATATTGCAGATCATCGCCTTTCCCATTTTCCGGTTCCGTTCGAGGAGCCGGTATACGCAGGAAATAATCTTCAGCGCATCAACTGAAATATCGATTTCTTCAACATTGTCTTTGCAGTTGGAACAGTTTCCGCAATATGACGAACCCGGTTCACCAAAGTATGAAAGGATGCGGGATCGGAGACAGTCGGAAGATGATGCGTAAAAAGTCATCTGCCGAAGCAGTTCCATCTTCTGTTCGATGATGCTTGAATCGGCTTCGCCTTCATTCTGACTTTGTTTGATGAGAAACTGATTGATGCGGACATCCTGGGAATTATACAGCAGGATACAATCCGCCGCCGCTCCGTCACGGCCTGCTCTCCCTGCTTCCTGATAATAACTTTCGATGTTCTTCGGCATTTGGTAATGAATAACAAATGATACGTTGGACTTGTCGATTCCCATGCCGAAAGCGTTTGTGGCAATCATCACGGTTTTCCGGTCGTAGAGAAAATCATCCTGACTTTTATGACGTGTAACATCATCTAGCCCTGCATGATACATAGTCACAGGAAACGATTTTCGTTCCAGCATTTCATGCAGCTCCTCAACGGATTTCCTTGTGCTGCAATAAATGATTCCGCTTTGTCCCTTCCGTTCTTTCAGCAGTTCGATGAGCCGCGCGTTTCTGTTCTCTGGCTTTTCCACGCCGAAATAAAGATTGCTTCTGTCAAAGCCGGTAACAAGCACAAAAGGATTTTCCAATCCCAGCATACGGATGATGTCTTCCCGGACCTGCCGCGTAGCCGTTGCCGTAAAGGACGCAAGATGCGGCCTTGGGTTTATCATCTCCAGGAAGGCTTTGATGTTTTTATACGCCGGCCTGAAATCGTGCCCCCATTGCGAAATACAATGCGCTTCATCTACCACCAGGAGCGAGACGCGGATACTCTGCACAAGGTTGATGATATCCGCTTTAAAAAGACTTTCCGGCGCGATGTAAAGAATCTTGTATTGATTCTTTCCGGCTGCCTGCAAAATCCCGTAATATTCCTGGGCGGATAAAGAACTGTTGATAAAAGCTGCCGGAATTCCTTCTTCCTCCAGCGCGTTTACCTGGTCTTTCATCAGGCTGATTAACGGCGAAATAACAATTTCCGTTCCTTCAAGCATGAGCGCCGGTATCTGGTAACAGAGACTTTTTCCGCCGCCTGTGGGCATAATTCCGAGCACATCGCGGCCGCTCATTATTGCGTCGATAAGCTGTGCCTGGCCCTGCCTGAAAGAGGAAAAACCAAACTGTTCCTTTAAAATGTTGTATGAATCCTGCATAGGTTTTACTGTACAAGCATCATACACGAAATTTCCGGAAAATACACTGTTTCTCAAAATACATATCCTCAATATTGAGCCTCTTGCAAAACTCGGTTAGTTTTGCAATTACTTCTATTAGTATGGATTCACGAACGATTTTGCTTGTATTACTTGTATGCGGTTTACATCCTCTTTTTAATTGCCAAGCTGTGAATATGTATGGTATCATTATTTGGAACGAAGAACTTGCTGAAAAGGTGAAATTATGAAAACTATCGTTTGTTATGGCGACTCCAATACCTGGGGCTATAAACCTGAAAAAAAACCGCCGAAAGACGGATTCAGCCGTTTTAGTTATGAAGAACGCTGGACGGGAAGATTACAAAAACTTCTTGGAAGCGGTTACAAAGTCGAAGAAGAAGGATTAAACGGACGCAATACCGCGTTTGATGATCCCTTCAATCCTAATCTCAATGGTCTTAAATTCTTAGAGTGTTGTTTGCAGGTGAATGCGCCCATCGATCTTTTTATTATTACGCTTGGAACAAATGACACAAAAGAATATTTCGGCATCAGCGCGCCTTCTATTGCAATGGGACTTGAACAGCTCATCAAAAAAACGCAGGCAGGTACATACGGCCCCAAAGGAAAGAAGCCGGAAATCCTTGTTATCGCTCCCGCTCATATTCGTAATAATATTGAAACAAAGTGGACAGGGGGAATATTCGGCAAAGGCTGCATCGAAAAATCAAAAGCGCTTTCCGGGGAATATCAAAAGATAGCGAAGAAATACCGCTGTCATTTTCTGGATATGGCGGATTTAGTGGAGCTCAGCGAAGCGGATAGTATCCACATGGACGCGGCAAACCATGAAAAGTTTTCACTGGCGGTGTACAAAAAGATTAATGAAATCGGGTCCCTTGCAAAACTCGGTTAGTTTTACAAGAGGCTTATTCACTTTGGAACATGCAAGAGCCGGACTTAAAAGCCCAGCCCGAACTTGTTAAACAGACTGCCAATTAAACCGGCACAGCCTGGTTTTTCTTCTTTTTCCGTTCTCTTATCCGCCATGATATAATGGGCGCAGCGATTACTACAACGCACAGGAAAAGAAAGACCAAGGCGATAGGGCGGGTGTGAAAGAGTCCCAGATTGCTTTTGAACAAATCCATGGTTTGCCGGAACGTTACTTCAAACTCCGAACCAAGAACAAGCGTAATCACGATTGGCGCTACCGGAAATTTCAATGATTTTAAGAACATGCCGATAATCGCGAAGAAAAACATTACGCCGACATCAAACATCGCGTTTTCCGATCCGTATGTTCCTATAACGCAAATCGTCGCAACGATCACAGGAATGGTTTTCTGAGAGACTCTCAGGAAAAAGAGGAAGATGGGAATCAATGTAAGACACATGATGACAATCAAAATATTCCCGACATACATGCTGCTGATAAGTCCCCAAAAAATATCGGGAGACCGTGTAACCAGTCCGGGGCCCGGCTGAATGCCGAGTATGATCAGCGCGCCCAGAAGCATCGCGGTTGAATTGGAACCCGGTATGCCAAGAGAAAGCATCGTAACAAAAGCTCCCGATATACAGGCATTATTTGCGGCTTCCGGCGCGGCGACACCCTGCAAGGAACCTTCTCCAAAATTCTTCTTATCTGACGCAATCTGCTTTTCCATATCGTACGACAAATTGGAAGCGATAGAAGCCCCCGCGCCGGGCAGAACACCAATAAAGAATCCCATGATTGTGCTGCGGATCATCGTGGGAAGACAAAAGATAAATTCTTTTATTGTCGGAAAAACATCTTTCAGTTTAAATTTGAGCGAAGGATCATCTTTCTTGATTTCTATCGTTTCCCCTTCGGCTATGGAAAGAATGATTTCGGAAAGCCCCATCAAGCCTACCGCGACCGGGATGATATTAATCCCCCGCATCAGCTCGAAGGTACCGAAGTTCAATCTGGAGACGACCGAATAACGGTCCATGCCAATGGTGGTAAAGAAAAGCCCTAAAATCAGACTTACAAATCCCTTAAACCTGTTACCTTTTGCCAAACTGATGATAGCGACAAACGTAAACAAATAGATTGTAAAATACTCAGGAGGTCCGAATCTTAGTGCAAAGGTCGCGATTGGTTTAGCCATAAATGTCAAAATAATTACGCCGATTGTTCCGCCGACAAAGGAAGATAAAACGGCAACACCCATGGCTTTTCCGGCCTTCCCTTTTTTGGTTAAAGGATAACCGTCAAAACAGGTAGGCACCGAAGATGCTTCCCCAGGGACATTCAACGATATTGATGTAATGGAACCGCCGAATTGGGAACCGTAATAAATGCCCGCAAGCATAACCATCGTGATCAAGGGCTGTCTGCCGAAAACCAAAGGTAAAAGAATCGCTATGGTAGCGCTGGGACCTAGACCGGGCAATATCCCTACAAGGACGCCCAAACCGCCGCCGAGAGCGCACATGAGCAGAATAGACGGATTCATAATATTGCCGAAACTTTGAAACAATAACTCAAGTGTACTCATTTTTTATCCCCACAATCGTAAATCAAAGATAAGGCCTCTATCAAACGGTATTTGTAAAAGCACCGCAAAGACAATGTAAAGACAGACAGCATAAATTACGGAAAACAAAATGACACTCTTTTTTGTCTGCCGTTTTAGGGCGTAACAAGCTAAAAGACAAAAAACAAACATCGATATGGGTAAACCGAACAGAAGAAGCATTACAAACAACAAAAGATTAAGCAAGAAAAAAATGAGGGCTTTCTTACGGTCTCCTTGCAGCAGCCACTTGAAAATATGTATTTTTTCCCCGCCTTTGTTGGAAAAAAAGATAAAAATCCCGCAGATAAGCAAAATTGCCGAATACAACATAGGAGCGAATCCGCTGGATATATTCCCGCGGGCAAACATAGGCAGACTGAGCGACCCGAAAATTCCAAATAGGGCAATTATACACATAAACAATGAAAATATTCTAAGGAGACTCATTTTCCATTTCCTTTTGCATAAGGGACTGTCCAAACAAGTGTTGCATACTTTCAGACAGTCCTTACACGCTAAAAATTAGTTTCCTGCATTAGCTCTAAAGGCATCCGCGTAGATTGTGATTTGCCGTAATGATTCATCCGCGTCGGCATAAAAATGATCCAGGCCGAGGTTTTTCAAACTGGCAATATATTCAGGATCTTCAGAGGCCTTTTTTAAAGCTTCCCGGAATTTATTTGCAATTTCCTGAGGAATTCCTGCTGGACCGTAGAAATGACGCTCGGAGGTTTGTACAGGCCAGCCTGCATATCCCTGTTCATTGAAAGTGGCAATTTCGGGCAGATCCGAATCCCTTTCAGCGCCGCCGATACCGGCGATCATAACGGAACCGTCTTTGTACAGCTGCTTTGAAGTAGAAACATTGTCTACATAAACATCCACATGTCCGCCCATAATAGCGGCAATAGATTCACCGCCGTCCATACCGTTAATGATATTGAAAGTTACATTCTGGGATTCCTGGAGATAATCGATATTCGCGCTGGTTACATCACCGGGAGCGCTTCTTACAAAGGTAACGGTGTTCGGCTTGTCTTTTGCGGCATTGATAATATCAGCCATTGTTTGATAAGGACCGTTTCTCCTGGTCATAACGGTAATTTTGTCCGCAAAATTTCCGCCGGCCCAAACATAATCGGTAACAGGATCGATCCTGCCTTTTAAGACATCGCCAAAACACCGGTTGGCTACCCAAACAGTGGTCCAGTATCCCCAGGTATATCCGTCGGGACGCGCATTGGCGATTCTGTTTAAAGAGATGGTTCCGGCAGCCGCTCCGTCACTTTGAACGGTGATGGCAACTCCCAGCTGTTTTTCCAGGTAAGGCACAATAGCCCTGAGAGTCATTTCAGTAGCGGTTCCGGGGTTTGCCGGGAAGAAAATTTCGATGGGTCTTGTAGGCCAATTTGCTTCGGTACTCTGAGCCCCTCCGGCCGCAAAAGCAACAGACGCAATGCAAATTGCAAGCAGCACAAATAGCACACGTTTCATATTCTTCTCCTAAAAAAATATTTACCTGCGTTTGTGAAAAAACGCAGGTATCGTTTTAAAACAAACGCATTTTTTGCGCGTGTTTGCAAAACGCAATACAAGGAAGTGCCGAACAAAATACAACAGATGCCGCATTGTGATTCAATTTATTCGGCACTTCCCCTGTCATTTACGGTAATTCACTATGATGAATTACGGACGAATTACCGCATAATGTTAACTATGAAAGGCAAACACTGATGTATACATCAATATTTCTTTAATCAAGAATGACGTTATTTGCCCGCAGAACTTTCCGCAATTCTTGAATATCCAAAGACCTTAAAGTCTTGTCCTGCTTTATGGTCAGAGCCGCGGCGGTACCTGCCGCTTCTCCTGTAGCCATACAGTTCGGAATGCCCCTGACTGAACCAAGTGCATAATGCGTAACAGAAATGCAGCGTCCGCTGGTAAGAACATTTTCAACGCCTTTAGCCAGTATACACCGGTAAGGAATATCGTATCCCTGGGGATCGTTTGGTTCCAGCCAATGCTGTCCGCCTCTTTCTTCTTTATCTTTTCCGCCGGTGGGACTGTGGACATTCATCGCTCGTCCGCAGCGTGCAACGCCGTCGTCAAATTTTCTGTTGCTCAGAATATCATCTTCATTAAGCATGTATTCACCTACGATACGGCGTGATTCTCTTGTGCCAAGAAGAGGCGCGGATTCCATAAGATAGCTGTTCTCAAAGCCGGGCATATATTTTTTCAGGAACTTCGCAACCTGCGGTATTTGCACCATTCTTGCGTGAACTTCCGCCCGCGTTACATCATCATTATCGGTAAGATCGATATTGTAGCCCATATCTATATTCATAGCAGTTTGATCGCTGGGGAAGCAGCTGTGAGAAATAATAAAAATAGGGCTTGGCTTATCATATTTTCCGTTCAGCGGGACAACATAATCACCGTTGGTGTGGGCTTTCTGAATAAGTTCCCTGAATCCGTTTACATGCAAGGGACCGTTGTTTGCGTCAAGAACCTTTCTCCAGCCTTCGGGTGTACCGATGTGGTTGTCTTCAGGATGTTCATCGAGGTAGTCCAGCATTTTATGTAAATCAACACCTCCGAATTTTGTGTAAACTGTAACAGATGAAACACGTCCGTCTTCCGGGCGTCCCTTTTCATAGGGAGCCCCGGCCCAAGCGGCAATATCTCCGTCTGCTGTAGCATCAATAAATTGTTTTGCTTCGATGTATTCTTCACCGTTTTTATTTGCCAAGCGGACAGCTTTTATCTTTGTTCCTTCCATGATGACACCAAAAGCAAAAGTATTGAGCATAAGATTAACGCCGGCTTCATCCATCATCTTAAAAAGTAAAATCTTCATTGCTTCGGGTTCATATTCCTGGCGCATAGCAGGACCTTCCCCGGAAGTATATGCGGCGCCCATTTCCTTTAAGCGGTTTACCACTTCCTCAGGAATGCCGGCAACAGTCTGCTTTGTTTTATGATCCATAGCGAGGTAAACATTGTCGCCGTCCTTGAGGTTTGCGTTAACATGAACACGGTATCCATGCAAGCCGGTAACCAACCCACCGGTCATCTGGCCGCCAAGAATACCCATTTTTTCGATAAGGTAGGTTTTTGCACCGCCTCTTGCTGCCGCTAACGCTGCCCCGATTCCGGCAGGTCCGCTGCCGAATACCGCAACATCCGCTTTAATAACTCTCATCTAGAGCTCCTTCAAAAAAAATACTATGTGCACATTTTCCTGTACAAAGTCGTAATTCTGATTTATTATGACATTACCAATCAGAATATGTCCAATTCATTTTTTGCATAGTTTTTATGGATGAGAGGAATAATGATATGGATTTTAGAGAACTGTCTTATGTAATATCTATCGCGAAACATCAGGGAGTAGGTAAGGCATCAAGAGAATTGAATGTTTCCCAATCGACGTTAAGCAAATTTGTGCAAAAACTTGAAAACGATTTGGGGTTTACTCTTTTCAATAAGCTGGGTAATAAATTTCTGTTAACGTATGCGGGAGAGCGGTACATAGATACCGCCAAGGTAATCCTGAACCTGAAAAGGGATCTTGATAATGAACTTTCCGTCATCCAAAAAGAATATATAGGAGAATTGAAAATAGGATTGCCCATTATGCGGAGTCAATGCATTCTGCCCAACGTCCTTCCGGTATTCCGTGATAAATTCCCCAATATCAAGATAAATACATACGAAGCCAATTCAAAACTTATGGAACAAATGATCCTTAACGGCGATCTTGATTTAGCTTTTGTGATAATGCCCGCTCATAATATTAATTTATCCTGTGAAGTTCTTCTTCAAGAAGAAATTGTCCTGATTATGTCGCAAGATCATCCTAAAGCAGGACACGCTTGCCGTAAAGAAGGGCTTAAATATCCCTGGATTGATATTGTTAAACTGAGCTCCGAACAATTTATTCTGCAATGGCCCGATCAGAGATCCCGGCAAATAGTGGAAAAAATTTTTCATGAGGAAGGTATCCATCCGCAAAAGATACTTACCATCCGGAATATCATAACCTCGATACAGCTTGCGGCTAATGGTTACGGCATCGCTTTTACAGGAGAATTGCCCCTGCATTATTTACGGCTGGATAAAAATATTTCCTGTTTCTCTGTTGGGCATACTTTGACTACTTTTGATCTTTCGGCAATATATCGAAACGGAGTCAATCTTCCTCTGCCTATCCGGGAATTTATCGACATAGTTCGGGAACAATTACATCAACGAACTTATCACCTTAAACCTTCTTTCAGCTTAAACGATGGGCAGTGCAATCCTGTTGAATGAAACACCTCTATTGACGGCAGATTCCGGGTTTTAACGCCGAATACCGTGCAGGAACGGGGAAAATGAGGGTCCCAGCTTACCTTGAAGTTGACACATTTCAGGCAGTCCGGCGCTTTTTCGGGCGTTTTTGTTTTATTATTCGTTTCCATCTGGTTTGACAGTGTACCCTGCTTTGCGGTATCCTTCAATACGATGGAACAGTTATCCGGTATTCCTGCCTCGTCCGGCATTGTTATGGGAAAAGCATTTCTCTATCTGGAAGGCGAAACGCCTGAAATCCCCCGTTATTCAATAGGTGATGATTCTCTTGAAGCTGAATGGCGGCGGCTGCTTGATGCCGTGGAAGATACCAAACGGGAAATTGCCGGATTGCAAAAACGCGCGGAGCAGGAGCTCGATAAACAGCAGGCCGATATTTTTGAAGCCCACATGATGATGGCGGAAGACCCTGACTTCCTTGACCAGATTAAAGACCGCTTGTTCGCCCAAAAAGAGAATGCCGAGTGGATTGTTTCAAGTATTGTCCACGAGAAAACCCAAAAGCTCATTGCTTCGGGCGACGCTTATCTGCGGGAACGGGCGATCGATATAACGGACGTGGCAAACGGCGTTATCCGTAATCTTCTGTCGATCAAACGCTTTTCCCTTGCGGATTTAAAAGAAGATATTATCCTTATTGCGCAGGACCTGCTTCCTTCCGACGCGCTTATCATGAACAAAAATCATGTAAAGGGAATCGTAACGGATATGGGAGGCCGGACTTCCCACACAGCGATTTTGTCCCGGGCTTTTGAGATTCCCGCGGTCCTGGGGCTTTCCAAAGCGACAAAGATGATACACAGCGGCGACATGCTTATCGTTGACGGTGACAATGGGGTCGTTACGGTGAATCCTGATGAAAAAGCCGTTGCGGCATTCAGCAAGACTTCTGTCCGAATCGCCAGAACGCTTGATGAACTTGCGGAGTTCCGTGATCTTCCGTCCGTTACTTTGGACGGGCATCGGGTTTTGCTCAAGGCGAACATCGAAACCGCGGAAGAAGCCGCAAGAATCCTGAAATACGGCGCCGATGGCATCGGACTTTACCGCTCGGAGTTCCTCTTTATTACTCCCGGCTTGTCTTCGGATGAAGAAGCTCAATATCAAACCTATAAAACCGTGTTGAAAGCCATGGGCGATAAGCCCGTTACGATTCGGACCCTCGATGTCGGCGGCGATAAAATCTTTCCCAATTTCCATTCAGATGATGAGAAGAATCCATTGCTTGGCTGGCGGGCTATCCGCTTTTGTATATCCTTTCCGGAACTCTTTAAAACTCAGCTTCGCGCGATGCTGCGCGCCGGCACCGAAGGAACATTAAAAATTATGTTCCCTATGATTTCCGGCATCGAAGAGCTGGAAAGCGCTCTATCAATTTTTGAAGAAGCGAAAGCGGAATGCAGGAAGAAAGGCCTGCAAATAGCGGAAGATATAGAGATCGGCATTATGATTGAGGTTCCGTCTGCCGCCATGACCGCCGACATTCTCGCGAAGAAAGCCGCGTTCTTCTCTATCGGAACGAACGACTTGATCCAGTACAGCCTTGCCGCGGACCGCGGAAACGAGAAGGTGAACTATCTGACTCAGCCCTTCCATCCCGCGGTTCTGCGTTTTATCAAAAAGACGATTGACGCGGCACACGCGGCGGGGATAAAAGCCGCGATGTGCGGGGAGCTTGCCGGGGACCCCCTGGCTGCCGCCGTTCTTCTGGGATTGGGACTTGACGAATTCAGCATGACGCCCCAATCAATCCCCCTCGTGAAAAAAATTGTCCGGGGCTCAACGCTGAAAGACTGTAAAGAACTGGCAGAGCGGGTTATGGAATGTTCGTCATATCATGCGGTCCGTGCTCTCGCAGAAACATGGATGGCGGAACATTTTCCTCCCCGCTGCAAGGATTTGTAGCGATATGAATAAGGAAATTATGCAATTTGATACTGATATAACATACAAACATCTTCCCGTTGTTGTTTTGGCCGGCCGCCCGAATGTCGGGAAGTCCACGCTCTTCAACAGGATACTGCGGAAACGGCGCGCCATCACCGATCCAACTCCCGGCGTTACGCGCGATCCTGTGGAAGCCGACTGTTTCATGCTTGGAAAGCCCGTGCATTTGGTAGATACGGGCGGCTTCAAACTTGACCGCGAAGAACTCGATGATCTTGTCGTCGAAAAGACGCTTGAAACGCTTGAAGGCGCGGACTTGATCGTTCTTCTCCTTGAAGCCGGCGAACTGACGCTTGAAGACGAAGAGTTTATCCACTTTCTGCGGCCTTTTCAAAGCCGGATGCTTGTCGCGGTGAATAAAACCGAAGGCGGACGACGCGAAGCTGACTCATGGAACCTTCTTTCTTTTGGCTTTGAAAATGTGCTGATGATTTCGGCTGAGCACGGCGATAATATCCTTGAACTTGAAGAAGCCGTTCTTTCACGGCTCGATTTTTCAAAGGTCGAGGTTGATAATCTTGAAGACCGGCCTATTCGCATCGCTCTTTTGGGAAAACCCAATACCGGAAAATCGACGCTTTCAAACCGGCTGACATCTTCCGACGCTTCTATTGTCAGCGATATTCCCGGCACGACAAGGGATGTCGTGGAAGGAATGTTTTCGTACAAAAAGCATTCTTTTAAGGTGTTGGACACGGCGGGAATCCGGCGGAAAAGCAAGGTTACGGAAAATATCGAATACTATTCGGTGAACCGTTCGATAAAAACCCTCGAAGAAGCGGACATCGTTTTTCTGATGATTGACGCTCAGGAAGGACTAACCGATCAAGACAAAAAGATTTGCGCGCTCGCCGCGGAAAAGGGCAGGGGCATCATCCTTGTGCTTAACAAGTGGGACACGATGCCCGACATCAAAAATACCTTTACCGCCGTGTCGGACCGGATGCGTTTCATGTTCGGTCATCTCGATTACGCTCCCATCATTCCGGTGAGCGCGAAAGACGGAAGCGGCGTTGACACGCTTTTGGATACCGCGGTGAAAATGTACAAGCAGCTTACAAAGCATGTTGATACAGGGCCGCTGAATAAGGCGCTCGAACAGTGGCTTCTCGAATATCCGCCTCCCGTGGGCCCGAATACCCGCTTCAAAATCAAGTACGCTACACAGACGTCGGAAAATCCGGTGAAGTTCGTGTTTTTCGCCAGCCGCCCCGATGCTGTTACAAGCGCCTATGAATCGTATTTGCGGAATAAAATCCGCAAGGATCTTGGTTGTTCCATGATACCTATTCTGATTGAAATGCGCGGTTCGCGGAAAGACCCTTTGACAGTCCGCAAAGAACTGGAAAACAAAAGCCGCGCGAAAAAAGAAACGCCTCTTGTGCAGGCTGATCATCCCAAAATGAGCGCAAAGAAAAAGAAGCCGCGGTCCGGCGCGAAACGAAAGAGGTAATGATGTCTTATTCCATTGGCGATGTGGAAAAATTGACAGGGATAAAATCCCATATCCTCCGTTACTGGGAAAAAGAGATTCCTTTGCTCAGACCCAAGAAAAACAATTTTGGAAGAAGAATCTTTTCCAGCCGCGATCTTCGCGTTGTCATGAGATTGAAGCATCTTTTGTATGTCCGCCGTTTCACAATTCAGGGGGCGCGGGAACAATTGATACATGAAATGTCCGAACATCAGGACATCCGCGCCTGCATCGACGAAATCCGTTCGGATTTGATTGATGTATACTTTACGGTACATAAAGCGGAACGTACGATCTGACCTGTTTTTACAATTGAATAACCTGACTCTTTTCACGAACTGAAAAACCGGCAAGAAAATGCCGGAAGATCGGGAGAATTCCATCATTATTGAAGAGCCGGCATCCGATAATAGAAACGTGAACATCGAGAGCATAGCCCGAAATGTAATTGGTATGCCGCCGGAGCGAGCGGAGGCTGTTATAATCCAAACAAACAATCAGGATAGGATGCCGGCGATGTACCGAAACATAATTCATGAGGAGGCGGGAGTTGATGATTCAATTATCCCCCCAAGTAACGGCAGCTGCTACGGAATCTCCTGATGCCGATAGTATCCGGCAGAACGCGGTTAAAGGAAAAGAAAAAGATGATACCAACGCTTTTTCCAAACTGCTGGACGGGATTCTCAAAAAAGTGAAAGCCGCGTCCGTCAGCGAACATTCCCAGGAAGGCTTACTTCCCGAAAAGGCATCCCGTTTGTCAAAAATGAAGGCATCGCCTGAAGATGAAACAAACGGGAACGAAGGAATCGCCGCCTTATTCGCTCGCAGGGAAGGATTACTGGAAACAGACTATCTTCCGCGGAAATCGGAACTCTTATCCGGCGGTGAGGATGTTGAGGGTTTGGAAAAAAACGCATCCCCGACAGGAGAACTTGAACCTAAACGTTTAAGTGAAGAAATTTCTTTTGAAAAGGAATCCCGTGAAAACACATTAGCCGCAGACGCCGATGTTAAAAAAACCGGTCATGCTGATTCCTTTATCAAAACTCATTCCCTCGTTCAAGCCGGCGCTCAGTCTGAACATCCCGGCGCTGATGTTTCTTTGCGTGATATTTCTTCCGAAGGGTTTGATCAAACGGCACTTGACGCCGGAGAAAATCAACAGACCGCTGAATCCGGGGAACAACCGCAGCCCGGTTTTGTGGACGCCCTGAAAGCGGAAAGCGAAAAGGCATCGATTGTTACAGAATATCTTTTCAATAGCCAGGCAAAACCGGCATTGGTCGACGCGGATGCGTCCTCGGAAGCAAACCGCGAATCTTCCCAGGAAGGAAAGGTCAAAGACAAACGAAAGGAACGGCTTAGTCTGGAAAGTGCCGAAAATCGGATCAATGCCTCGCAGGAAACAGCGCACGATTTGGCGCATCATGCTGATGAAGCCCTTTCAAATCAGAAGGTTGACGCTGAAATCGTTGTCGAACTTCGGGATGGAAGCCGTCAAAGCGAGGAACGGGGGCTTGCAAGGGAAAACCGGAACGCAAGCGTCTTTCAGGACATGCTGTCCCGTGAACTTCGGGACGGCCTGAATACGGAAATTGTCCGTCACGCGTCGCTTGTGTTAAAGGAAAACGGCGAAGGGCTCATCAGGCTTTCGCTTCGGCCGGAAAGCCTGGGGGATATAAAGATTCGCCTTGAGATGGCCGATAACAAAGTTACGGGCCGGATAGTCCTTGAAAGCGAAGAGGCTTTGAAAGCCTTTGAAAAGGAAATCCATTCACTGGAACAGAGTTTTAAGGATTCGGGCTTTGACAGCGCGAGCCTCGAAATGGCGCTTTCATCGGATCATGGAAACGGCGAGGCAGGACAGCAATGGAAAGGAGAGGAAGCGAGCCCCTTCTTTTCGGAACGTCTTGTTTTATCAAGCTATGAGATTCCGTCCGAGTATGAAGGACATCCGGCTGCCGGGGGAAGAAATCTTTCCTTGGTGGACATGTTAGTTTAGGAGAAAATATGTCTGATATTGCTACAATACAATCAAGATTCAATGCCTCTGAATTGGCTGCCATACAAAGGGAAAATGATTTTTTTAACACACAATTAAACGAAGGCAAGCCCCAGTCCAAGGAAATGGGTCAGGAAGAATTCATGAAGATTCTGATTGCCCAGCTTACCCATCAGGATCCCACGGCCCCCATGGAAGATAAAGAATTTATCGGGCAGATGGCCCAGCTGCAAACGCTGCGGGACATTTCCAGTATGGCGAAGGATTTTAACCGGTTGGCTAACCTGCTTCAAGGGTCGGAAGCAACCGGGGCCTTGGGCAAAAATGTAGAGATCACTGATGGAGATTCCATCATTCAAGGAACGATAAAAGCGGTTACCAGGGAAGGCATGACACAAGTATTGGTCAACGGTAATTATTACCAGTGGGATCAGGTATCTAAAGTATTTGAGGAGTAATGCGATATGATGCGTTCATTGTTTTCCGGTGTTTCCGGCCTTCAAAATCATCAAACCAGAATGGATGTTATTGGTAATAACATTTCGAATATTAACACAACCGGTTTTAAAAAGAACCGGGCTCTCTTTCAGGACATGCTTTATCAGCAATTATCAGGAGCGGCCCGCCCTACCGATACTTTAGGCGGTATCAACCCGAAAGAAGTAGGTCTTGGCATGTCTGTGGCATCGATTGATACGCTCCATACGCAAGGTTCCTTGGAGACAACCGGAAAAGGGACGGACCTTGCGATTCAGGGAACGGGTTTCTTCGTTTTAAAAGACGGCGAAAAAACCTACTTTACAAGGGCCGGCGCGTTCGGCGTTGACAGAGACGGAACTATGATGAACCCTGCCAACGGTATGAAGGTACAAGGCTGGATGGCCGAGGACGCGGGCGGAACCCAAATCATCAACTCTTCCGCGGAAACCACGGACTTGATTATTCCTGTCGGTTCCAAGGAACCGGCGCGCGCAACCACGATGGTCAACTTTGCCTGTAACCTCGATAACCGTACCCCGCTCATTCCCGAAGGAGCAACAGACGCGGTGTCTTTACTGCGCGGAACATGGAGTACATCAATCAAAATTTACGACAGTTTCGGTGAAGCGCATATCATGCAGGTAGATTTTACCCGCGTGCCCGGCGTGAACAACCAGTGGACCGCCGCTGTTACCGTTGATCCGGTGGATGACGGGATACCTAGCAACACATCTATTGGGCTTGGGGATGCGGCTCCGGCTGTCGGCGAAGGAAATACCTTTACCGTTACCTTTGACAACAACGGCCTGCTGGCAAGCGTTACCGACGCGGCGGGGAATGCCTCCGCGGAAACCGGCGCGGTTTTGATGAATGTCGCCTTCGACGTGCAAAGTTCTACCCCCGATGCCGACGGCATTCCCGTAAGGCAGGAATTCACGCTTAACCTTGGCGATGTAGGCGCGGTAGTGAATACCATCACCCAGTTTGCGGAAACAAGTTCTACGAAGGCAAACGAGCAGGACGGCTATGCCATGGGCTATCTTGATAACTTCAAGATCGACAACAGCGGAATCATCACGGGTGTGTATTCCAACGGCGTTTCCCGCATGATCGGCCAAGTGGCAATGGCGAGCTTCGCCAATCAGGAAGGCCTTGAAAAAGCAGGCGACAACAATTTTGTGGAATCCAATAACTCCGGACTTGCCAATATTTCCGCTTCGGGAATTGCCGGTAAGGGAAAAATTGTTTCAGGAACATTGGAAATGTCCAACGTCGATATGGCGGGCGAGTTTACCAACATGATCGTCACCCAGCGCGGCTTCCAGGCAAACTCCAAGACAATCCAGACAGCGGATCAGCTCCTGCAGGAATTGCTGACCCTGAAACGGTAGTAGTGTTATTTGATTGATTCCGTTGGTTAATGTACATTAGCTGGCGGAATCGTTTTATTTGAACCTCTGGATTTTTGCGGAATAGCCCGGTAGAATAAGAACGGCGGTATATATGATTCTGGTAACAAGATTAGACGGAGTACAGTATTACATAAATCCTCATCAGATTGAATCTATCGAAGTGAAGCCTGATACAACCTTGTACATGCTTTCGGGGAAATATGTGATAGTCAAAGAAAAAGTGCCGGTAATTTTAGAACGCATCGTCGAATACCGAAAGCAGATCGGTTCTTTTAAAAACGAGGAGTAGGCAGATACTATGGATTTAGCGAGTATTATAGGCATAGTTGGAGCATTCGCCATGGTTATCATGGGAATCTTTACTTCCGGCGGAAGCATCATGACCTATGTGGATCTTCCATCCTTCCTCATAGTTGTTGTGGGATCGTACTTTGCGCTTTTTATTAACTATCCTATGTCCATGACGCTCGGTATTTTTAGCACGATTGGATTGATCTTCAAGGTTCCGAATTTTGGAGAGCAGGGAATCATCACCAAATTGATGGCCTTTTCCGACAAAGCCCGCCGCGAAGGACTTCTGGCCCTCGAAGAAGAGCTCGAAGATTTGGATGATGAGTTCATGAAAAAGGGACTCCGCCTCGTGGTAGACGGCACCGACGCTGAAATCATCCGGGTGCTTATGGAAACGGAGCTCAATCAGATACAGGAACGGCACGGGGTGAAAATCGGCCTGGTAAATTCTTGGGCAACGCTGGCTCCCGGTCTTGGGATGCTCGGTACCGTTATCGGTCTTATCGCCATGATGAAAAACCTCGACGATCCAAGTTCTATCGGTCCTAACATGGCTGTTGCTCTTATCACAACTTTGTACGGTTCAATCATGGCAAACATCGTGTTTATCCCCATGTCAGGAAAGTTGAAAGGGCAGGACGCGTCCGAGGTAAAAGTGAAAGAAATGATTATCGAAGGCGTTTTGTCGATTCAGGCGGGCGATAACCCCCGTATTTTAGGATTGAAGCTCTTATCATTCCTGAATCCTGTGGATAGAAAAACTGTTGAAGCGGAAGTTCTTAAGGATTAAGCATGGCAAAGAAAAAAAGAGAAGATCAAAAAGCAAGCGGTGACTGGATTGTAACATACTCCGATATGGTTACCCTGCTTCTTTGCTTCTTTGCGGCGCTCTTTAATGTTTCTGATACGGACAGCGTTTCGGTTGAACAAATGATTTCTGCTTTGAACAACATCGGCATGGGCGCCCTTGAAGGCGGCAATACCCTCAGCGCGGGCAAAAGTGCCGACTTAGGCAATACCGTTATGTCCCTGCCTGCTATGGAATCGGGACGGTCTCTTGCTACAGCTGTCCGAAAAGCCGTCAGTATTTTGACTCCTCAAAGGTATACGAATAAAATGAGCGTTACGTCGGATGAGCGGGGCATCGTTATCAGTCTTGCCTCGGATGCTTTTTTCAATTCGGCGAGCGCAACCATCAATATAGAAGAAACGAGAGAGATTCTGCTCCGGGTTGCCGAATTATTGGCATCCGATGACCTTTCTGGCCGCAAATTCCGCGTAGAAGGCCATACCGATTCCACCCCCACCGACCCTAACGGCCCTTGGCAGGACAACTGGCAGCTTTCAACAGCCAGGTCCATCAGCGTCCTTCGGTATTTAACGGGTCTCGGCTTGAATGAAAACCGCTTCCAGGTAGCAGGCTATGCCGGCACGGTTCCTGTCGCTTCTGACGCAACCCCGGAAGGACGGGCCTTCAACCGCCGTGTCGATATTATCATTCTGGATGAAGGGCATCTGTAAGGAACGAAATTACTCTTTTCGCAATGATCAAGTCAGCAGGGAGAAAATGGCTCTCTTTGCTTTGTTTTTGTTGCGCTTCTATATTGAACTCGTCGCGATTTTCGTTCCTCTTTTTTTGAAAAAAATTGCTGTTTATTAATGCAAAAACCATTTCCGCACCGTATATAGTGCGGAGGTTTTTATGCATACCAATATGAAATACAAGAACAGCCTCTTTACAACGCTGTTCCATGATTCGGCGGTTTTACTGGAACTCTATGGTGCCCTCGGCGGAGTAACGCTCCCGCCTGATACCCCAATAGAAATTAACACGCTCGAAAACGTATTGTACATGGATTTTTACAACGATATCTCATTTGAAATCGGCGGGAAGTTGGTCATCCTCGTAGAGCATCAAAGTACCATAAACCCGAACATGGCTTTACGGCTGTTGCTGTACATAACGAGAATTCTTGAGAAAAGAACTCAAGGCAGTACCCTGTATTCAAGAAAACGCGTTTCAATTCCGTTTCCGGAGTTCTTTGTGTTATACAACGGAACAGACCCTTTCCCCGATACCGCCGTTCTTCGTTTGTCTGATCTGTTTGAAAAACCGGAAGATTTAGGTTTACCTGAAAAAGAACATCCCCTGCTGGAATTGGAAGTAAAAGTTTATAATATTAACGAAGGGAGGAACGCGGAAATCGTCAAGCGCTGTAAAAAACTGACGGAATATAGTTTTTTTGTGGACAAAGTGCGTGAATATCAGAAAGAAGGGTACGATTTAGAAGAAGCGATGAAAAAAACTATTCAATATTGCAAAAAACATGATATACTGAAAGAGTATTTAGAGATACACGGTTCGGAGGTGCTGAATATGGTCGTGGATCACTTTTTATAAAATATTCTAATTCATAATAATATAATAATTTAACGTAGATTCCCGTAGAGGACTTAGATTTAATTTTTAATGAGTTTATATTAAATTCTAGTATAGAATTAAATCTACACACCTTCTCGTCCTTCCAGAATCATTTTAGATATACTCAATTCTGTAATTTTAACTCAGAGGCGGAACTAAACCACAAATCGAAAGTTTTTCATTTCAAACGTAAAATCTTATATCTTAATATCAAATTATTAAGGATAAAGATATGAAAATTACACTACAAGAAGAATTAGAAAATATTGATGAAATGATATTCCAGTATATGAATCACTGTATATCTGTCTCTAAAATGATTTTAGAATTTATTGAGAAACGAAAAATATTGATAGAAAAAATTAAAAATGAATAAATTATATTAAAAATCTTATATCTCATTAACAAACCAATAATGAGGAGATTTTTCGATGGCAAAGAAGAAATTAGAAAATGAAAAGACGTTTTCCGATTTTACAAGTAAATCGTGGTTTAAGGACGGCGATAATATCAAAGTTGGAAACGATTTTTCAAAAATTATGGGCGGCGAATTTCAAGAACTGGAAGTAAAAGAAATTCTGTATGGGAATGATTGTCAGACGTGGTTAATCGTAATCACAAAAGACGATACAATCAATCTGTTGAAATCGTCAAGAGAATTGAAGTAGATTGATATTCAATTTATAATTTAAGAGAGAGGATTAAATATTCTCTCTCTTTTTTATTTTTTAGTAATTGTATTTTCGTTGTGTAACTTAAATAATAATTCAGATTGTTCAACAAGGTAATTCTGTAATGGTTGATCTAATTGATTGTATATCTCAATTAAGTGTTCAAGTCTTATATCAGGTTTCTGGACATTAAACATATCACCAGTTCCAAATCTAATCCAATCTTTATTAACATTAAATTGGGAACAAATCAATTGTATAATTCTATCATTTACTTTTCTTACTCCCGTTTCTATTTCTCCGAGTGAACTTTGTCCAATCGAAATTTGTTTTGCAAAATTCAGTTGAGATAAATTGAGAAAAGATCGTAACTGTTTGATTCTTTGGTTAATCTGATTCATATTTTCCTGCAAAATTCATTGTAACTTACCTTCACAATTTCTACAATATCAGTTTTTTATTGATTTGACAATTTTTCTTCCCTTCAAAAACAAAAAAATCTGAAAAACGGTGTTCAAGGTATTTACAAAATCTGTAATAGATTATATAATATCTGTAACAGATAGCCAAAGAGGTAAAAGTTATGGAAAATATTGGACTAAAAAAATTATGTAATATTTATGAAAAAATGGAAGATACAGAAAAAGAGAAAATAATCAGATTTTCTGAAGGTCTTTTAACCTCTCAAAAAATTATTGACGATGAAAAAGAGAAATATATCGGGTTAAATGACGAAAAAAATGGAAAACCGTGCGTAAATTACTCATGACAAATGAAAAAAACTGTGTTAGAATTTTTTGGCAAAGATTAAATATAATCTTATATTTTTAAAGTTAAAGATTGATTTTATTAAATTGTAAATGAACTTTTGTATTGAAGTTTAAATATGGTCAATTTGACCTTAAAAGAAGGAAATGAGAATGAAGAAGATATTTACAATTTTGACAGTTTTAATTTTGTCAATAGGATTATTTAATTGTCCAAATCCAACCAATGATAAAGATGATTCGACGACGACTGATACTTTTGTTGCGGTAACTTCAATTACTGATGTTCCAAGTAGCGGAAGTATAAATCAAGAAATTACTTTGAGCGGAAAAGTTAATCCCAATAATGCGACAAACAAAACAATAACTTGGTCGATTAAAGATAAAGGTACAACTAATTCAATATTAAACGGAGATAAACTTACTGCGTCAAATATTGGAACAGTAAAAATAACCGCAACAATTGGAAATGGAAAAACTGAATCAACAAATTATACCTCTGATTTTGATATTGTGATTTATGATCCTTCAGCCACCTATACAGTTTCATTTAATGTAAATGGTGGTAATGAAGTATATCAACAACAAACTGTTACTTATGGAAATACTGCTACAAATCCAGGCAATCCAACAAAAGATGGATATTCTTTCATTGAATGGCAACTAAATAATATTGCATTTGATTTTAATACACCAATAACTGAAAATATTGTTTTAACAGCTAAGTGGGAAGAAATTGTGATGCCTAAGATTTATTTTGGTTCTATTATCGGTGCGACAACAACAGCAACTGATTTAGCAACAAGATTTACTGCATTTGAGAAAACAGGTAATTCACAAACTTTAATAGCTAATATTCAAGGTGGATATGCAACTGTTCTTATACCAGAAATTTATGGTGAACCTGTTATTACTCAAGCTGGATTACCTACAAATATGCCAATGACTAAAATTATGTTAGATAATATTAGTTATTATCAATATAGAAATGGTGCCCCACAAGCAGCTGGAGAAACATCAAGAGTAATAACTTTTAATAATTAAATCATAAAGCCCACTTAATTGTGGGCTTTATGATTTATACTAATTTAATATGACAAAATTAATTTTTAATGAAACTGATGGATCTCATATTGGAACACTTGAAATTGAAGATAATAGTGAAATTATATTTGAAAATGGAATGATAAAAATAAATGGTCTAGTTTTAGGCTGGGATTCACCTTTTTCTAAAGTAGAATCTACAAATCATAGATAGAAATTAGTTTTCCATTTTTTATTATATGATCACCTTTTGGTGTAGAAACTAATTTTTTGCAATTTTTATTTGAACAATAATTATTCTTTATTGGAAAATTATTAATAAATAAAGATTCTGGGAGTTTTGTTGTAATTTGTGTTTCAGTCCCACAATCACATTTAAATATAAATGAACAATCAATAAATTTAATATCTGTATTCATGTTTTAATATCGTCAAATAAAATTAAAAACTTTAAATATTTAATAATTGAGAGAAATATTATTTTTAAGTTTTCCTCTTTTTTACTAAATAATATGGAAAATATAGAAAAACTAATAAATACAATTAGAGAATTGGGTTTTGAATTTGCTGATGACGTAGTAATAACTTTATCTAACAAACGTAAAACACCAAATACAATTTCTTTTCGTCTTTATACACCAGAATATAAATTAGAATTAGGTAAATGTAAAACAAATATAAAAGAAAATATTCAATCTTGATTTAACAAAATATCGAATATTTCTTGAATATCTTCTGTTAATCTGTAAAAGAATAACGATAACTAAAAGTCCTGTTAATTCTAGCAGGACTTTTTTAATCTTAAATATCCATTTTAAGTTTTAAATCTTATATTTAATTACGATATTACAATTATCAGGATTTTACAATGAAACAATGGTCAAGAGAATTAATCGAACAATCAAGATTATATTTAGAAATTGACGGCGTTAATCTTAAATCTTTAAACGGTCAATCTAGCATTCTCAATATCAATCATCAAAATAATATATACACAATAAATATCAAAAATACGAATCAGACTTTTATTTTTAATTCTGTTGATGAAATAATCAATGACGGATGGGCGGTTGATTAGTTCTATTATATTTATTTTTTATTAAAGTTTTTGTTAAACTGTATTCTAATATATTTAGCAAACAGGAAATAGTATCAATCATATCATGAAATAGACTTTCTGATATTGTTTTTTTATTATTACAAAAAATGTCTCTATCATATTTTCCTTCATCTATTAAAATATCAATAATATCATCAGAAAGTTCATTAAAAATAGTATCATTTTCTCCATTCGAGATTAAAATATGATTTTCCATTTCATTGTCTGATTTATTATTTCTGTTTGCCGATTCGTATAATCGTCTAAATAAGTTACTTTGATTATATTTTTCTTTCAAGTTAAATCTAAGTTGCTCTAATTCATTTATTCGCCTTTGATTCGATGTTTTATTCATAATATTCTTCCTCTTTTGTAAATTGATATGTTGTTATTATTGTCTTATCATTTTTAATGATCGGCAATGATTTTATAGTCCAATTATCTAAATCTTTTTTAATAATATCTATAATTATATTTCTAGTCCAATTTGCAGTATAAATATGATCTTCTTTATTTTCATTCATATTATTTAGTTAGAGACTTATATTCAAACTTCTTAAATATGATTCGGTAACCGATATGTTTGTATGATCAAGTAATTTTGATAATCGATATATGTCTTTATCTTTTTCATATTCAGTAACAGCAAAGTAATGACGGAAATCGTGTGCCGAATATGCGTCTTGTATTTTTCCTTCTCTCTGCAATCTCAACGTTTGCCGATAAATTCTTAGCTTTAATGCGTTTGTAGATAAATATTCAAACGGTGTTTTATTAAACAAATCTAAACTTTTTATATTACAAATTACTTTAATCGGCAATTCACCATATATCATTTTCCCTTTTGAAAACGACTGATACTTATTTCCCCACACTTTCAATTTATTTAATGCGCCGATTCTTAAACCACGATACGCCATAATATAAATCGCCATTCTTTCTAATTCAGGCAATTCATTCAATATCGTAATTAATTCAATTTCAGTTGGGATTTTAATTTCTTTTACAGGTCTTTTAATCGGTCTTGCTTTTGTTCCTCGAATCGGGTTTTTAATCATTGTATATCTTCTTTCTAAATAACTATAAAATGAAGATACACCCGCTATGATTAAGTTTTTAGAATTGGGCGAACCACTTAAACTATAGATAAAATCATCCGCTTGTTTTGGGTTCATTTGCAATATATCAATACTGTTTTTCTTGCAATATTTTTCTAATATGCTTAATGATTTTTGATATGATATTTGCGTGTGTTCACTTCCTGTTCTACTTGATTGCATAATGAAGATCGTTTTTTCATCTTTGTATATTATATTTGCCATTTTTGCTTTATTATTTAATTCATTTGTTAAGTTTTGCGTAATTACGATTCTTGCGATTTGCTCAAGTTGTTCTGCTGTTAAATCTTTTAATTCGGGACTTTCATTTGCAATCTTTAATGCCATAGTTTCAACTGTATTATTATTTATAGTTAGTGTATTTTGATTCATCATTTTCTCTCTTAATTCATCATAATTTTAAAGAAATATAATATAATGTTATATTTCGATTATGATATAAGAAAGTGATAATTAAGATTCAAAGTATTAATATTGATGATTTTAAAGCAAAAAACTCGTGTCAACATAAGGGAAATAATATTTTAATAATAATATTTTTTTTTTAATAAGAATTATATATTATGATATGATATATATTTGTTAACTGCAGTTGGGTTGACAACCTGTGTCAGTAGTACAGTACACATTTACACACAAACAATACACAAAACAACACAATGAAACAGAATACAAACAGCAGATCTTACATAACAA
>DBDH01000044.1 GCA_002293455.1 Treponema sp. UBA937 | reverse complement strand
CACTCTTTTCGGAGGGGAGTCAATTCTGGATATCTTTCATTGGCAGTTATGAAATAAGACCAGTTTTCTTCCGGTGTTTTTTGAACAGTGGGTTCCGGTTTTTGTGCTGCTGTGGCAACAGAGTTTATATTTGTATCTTGGTTCGATTCTGTATAGTCTGGAAATGTATCAGGTTCAGAAATGCACCCAAAAAACAACAGTACAAAAATAATAAACATGAATTTTTTCATTATATCCCCCACCAAAATATTATACCTGAAAATAGTTTTTTTGCGTTATTATTTTTGAAATATTTTCACTTTTCAGGGCTATGTTTTAGGTGAGAATCGTCAATGATGATAGAAAAACTATCCGGGGCAGCTTTGCTTAAAATGATCAAAAAATGCCGTAAAAATGGTGTTTTCAGGATGTTTTTATAACGTATTTTTTGAAGAAATGGTTTAGGTAACAGATAGGGCTTAAAATGATCATTTTTCGTGGTTTTTTGGCTGTTTTTGTGAATTTCGTTTATCATGGAAAAAGTGTCTTGTTTTTACTGTAAGTCTTTGACAGATAAGGAAATAGGAAAACATGTAAGGCTTTTTTATTTTTGCCATTCTTTATGATTATTTACACCAACAAACAAAATTATATATTTTTGGATGAAATACAAGTGGTGCCGGAATTTGGTCAGGTTGTGAACAGCCTCTATTTAAAAGGCAATATCGATATATATTTGACGGGCTCCAATTCCAAAATACAATCAAAAGATATTTCCGGCAAAATTGAGCGTGAATATGTTACCATACCAATGTTCCCTTTATCATTTAAAGAATATCTATCGGCTTGGCAAAGTTCGTTAAATCAAAATTCTTATGACGATCTGTACAATGATTATCTTGTGTATAGTTCATTTCCGCGCGTTTTGAGTTTTAGAACAAATAATGCTATTTCTAAATGGGATAAAAAATCTGTCCGCAGATATTTGCATGATTTATATGAAAAGATTGTTTTAAAAGACATTGTTGAAAATAAAAACATATCAGACATAAGCCGCCTGGAATCTGTTATAAAATTTATGGCGGATAGTATCAGCAAGGAAACATCGATAAACAATATTGCGAATACGATGACATCTCATGGGCGAAAGATAGACAACAAAACTGTTGAAAGCTACATAGAGGCATTTTGTGATAGTTTTGTTTTATACAAGGTTTATCGTTATGATGTTAAAGGCAAAGAAATATTAAAAACGCAGCATAAATACTATTTGGTAGATTTAGGGTTACGTTATTTGCTGCTAGGTGATAAAAAAAGCGACAGTGGAAAAATGCTTGAGAATGTTGTGTATTTGGAACTGCTTAGGCGCGGTTATACTGTTTATATCGGAAAGGTTGGAAACAAAGAAGTTGATTTCATTGCTGAAGGTCCCGACGGCGTTGAATATTATCAAGTAGCGGATACAATACGCGGCGAAGATACATTCTTGCGTGAAGTTTCATCGTTAGAAGCAATTAATGATCATAATCCAAAATTTATATTAACACGCGATTATGAAACATCATCGTATAAGGGCATAAAAATCAGAAATGTTTTAAAATGGCTTGTTGAATAGGATGTAGGTTTTGTTGAATACATGCGGAATTGCTGAGGATATTTTCATCCTACTTGACCTTCCGCTCACATTCGATGTATAAAATAGTACTATTCATAATTAAGGATATATGTTCATGTACGCACTGGTTGAGTTTAAGGGAAAACAGTACAAGGCGGAAAAAGATGCCCTGTTAAAAGTTGATAGGATTGAAGCGGAAGTTGGTTCCGCTGTGGATATTGATTCGGTACTTCTTGTATCCGGGGATACTGTAACGGTGGGAGCTCCTTATGTTAAAGGAGTGAAGGTTTCCGCCGTTGTTGAAAGCCATAAGAAAGATCCCAAAATCATCATCTTCAAGTATAAATCCAAGAAGGATTACCGGAGAAAAACCGGCCATCGTCAGCAGTATTCTTACATCAGAGTGAAGGATATTGCCGGAGCGTGAGCCGCCTCGGTTTGCGTCGATGATAAGCGTCGAATTGTGTCTGAATAAGGCGGGTTTGTTACAGTCCTGCCGAGTCTCCGGACATGCCGATGCAGGCAAAAAGGGTGAAGATATAGTGTGCGCCGCGGTTTCGGTGCTCACTCGGACGGCATATACCGTTCTTTCCGGGCGGAAAGAACTGAAAATCCGGGCTTCCGCTCCCAAAAGGGGCGAATTCCGGATGGAAATTGATGATTTTGGAAACGATGAAAGTTTTCTCACGGCCGTGGGAACGTATTTGCGGGAAGGTTTGCAATCGGTTTGCGTGGAGTTTCCGGATCATGTTAAAATAAGTATAGAAAAGGAACCGCCTGAAAGGGAGAACGGTTCCATAAGAGGGAGGCCCTAAATGGCTCGAAAGAAAGGCGGCAGCGGCGCTAAAAACGGACGGGATTCAAATCCCAAATATCTCGGTATTAAGGCTTCCGGCGGGAGCAGTGTGACCGCGGGCAGCATCATTGTAAGGCAGCGGGGAACCAGAATTCATCCCGGAACAAACGTCGGCTGCGGTTCCGATTATACGCTTTTTGCTTTGGTTGACGGAAAAGTCGAATTTTCCCAACGCCGAGGCCGAAAAATGGCAGGCATAGTTCCTGTAAACGCGTAATTTTTGCGTTTTCCGGTTTATTTGTTTTAATGAAATTGGGACTGTCAAAAGAGTGTGACAGTCCTTTTTTTTCTTCATTTGAGAAAATATGAACAACCAGGAGAAAAAACATGACTATCTTTTTATACGTACCGGACATGCTTGCGGATATGGAAGTTGCGCAGCTGCTTGTAGAAGTCAACAGCGGAAGATTTTTGCGGAAAGATATTGAAAAGCCGCAAATCGTAAAAGTCGGAAATGATATGCAGCCCATTAAGACGATGGGCGGGCTTTCCATAACTCCTGACATCGATGTTGATGCTATGCATATAAAAGACGGCGATTTGTTGGTTTTGCCGGGTGGTATGACTTGGCAAAGCGGGAATCATCAAAAAATTGTCGAAGCCGCGAAAAAGGTAAAAGCAAATAAAAACAGTACGCTTGCCGCGATTTGCGGGGCAACCATAACCTTGGCGGATAACGGACTCTTTGATGATATAAAACACACAAGCAATTCCGTGGAATATCTCAAGATGGTTTGCAAAAACTACCGGGGAGAACATCTGTATGAACATAAACCGGCTGCGGTCGATGAAAATGTTATTACCGCAAGCGAATTTGGTTATTTCGATTTTACTTATGAAGTGTTAAAGAAAATCAATGTAATGAAGAGTGAGACCTTGGACGCTTGGAATAATTTGTATAAAACAAATGAAGCCCGGTATTTTTTTGCAATAATGAAATCATTGGAATAGGTTGACAGCGGCAATGAATACATTTGCTGATGAAGCGGTTATTGAAGTCTCATCCGGAAACGGGGGCAACGGCTGCGCTGCGTTCCGGCGTGAAAAGTATGTTCCTATGGGCGGTCCGTCAGGCGGAGACGGCGGCAGGGGCGGGGACATTATCTTCACGGTCCGCAAAAACCTCCGGACTTTGTCTCAATTGCGGTACAAGCAGCATTTTAAAGCTGAAAACGGCCGTGATGGAGAAGGTTCAGAACGTTACGGCCGCAAAGGCGAAGACATGATCATCCCGGTTCCGCCGGGAACGGTCTTGAAAGATTATGAAACCGGAAACGTTATCCGCGATTTTGTGAAAAACCCCGAAGATTTTACCTTTTTAAAAGGCGGAAACGGCGGCTGGGGAAACGTTCACTTTAAAAGTTCCGTAAACCAAGCCCCCAGAAAAGCGCTTCCGGGGCAGATTGGGGAAACGCGGCGCCTTCGGGTGGAATTGCAGGTTATGGCGGATATCGGCTTTGTCGGCTTTCCCAACGCGGGGAAATCAAGCCTTTTGGACCGCTTCACGAATGCCCGGCCAAAAATCGCGCCGTATCCTTTTACCACAAAAATTCCCAATCTCGGCGTTTTAACGATGCGTGAGCGCGATATTATCCTTGCGGACATTCCCGGTCTTATCGAAGGAGCATCGAACGGAGCGGGACTCGGAATCCGTTTTCTCAAGCATATTTCCCGGACGGCGGGCCTTCTTTTTCTCATCGATTTATCGGAAGATAATTATCTTGAAGCCTTCGGCATTCTTTCCGCGGAACTCGGCAATTTCAGCCCGGTTTTGCCGGAAAAAAAGCGCATCATCCTTGGAACAAAACTCGATCTTGAATGTACCGGCGAACGGCTTTTGGAGCTCAAAAAAGCCTACCCCAACGAAGAGATTCTTGGACTTTCGGTATTCAGCGGTGAAGGATTGGATGAAGTCAAAGAAGCCGTTTTCAAGATGGTCATTGCCATGGACGAAGAAAACGAAGCGAAAGATCAAAAAGGTATTCCATCAAAACATTGGATGGATTAAAATAATTTTGCGGTGAAATGCTGAAAAAATAGTTGTAATGAAGAATGTCTATTGTCAGCATTCCCGATTTTTTCGCTGTTGAAAAGGTTTTAATGTAACTTTTAACTAAAGCAGTTTCCCCTCGCAGAAAAATTTTACATGCATTTTACATTTCGTTTACGATTTCATGATTTCTCGATCCGGACATATCCGTTAAAAAATAGGAAATGAATAATCATACTATAGCGGTCCGGGATTGTAATCTTTATTACGGAGAATTTCACGCGCTTAGAGACATCAATATAGAAATTGATGAACACGAAATTACGGCGTTAATCGGACCGTCGGGCTGCGGTAAATCAACATTCATAAAAATATTCAATCGGATGAATGATCTTGTGGAAGACTGCCGTATCACGGGAAAGATTACCATCAACGGGGAAGATATTTTCTCAAAAAACACGGACATAAATCTGCTTCGGAAAAATGTCGGCATGGTATTTCAAAAGCCGAATCCTTTTCCCATGAGCATTTATGATAATATCGTGTTTGCTCCCCGGACTTTCGGGATAAAGAAAAAGAGCGAACTTGACGGTATCATTGAACGTTCGTTGAAACAGGCGGGACTCTGGGAAGAAGTAAAAGACCGGCTGCGGAAAAACGCGATGGGCTTGTCCGGCGGTCAGCAGCAGCGGCTTTGTATTGCCCGCGCGCTTGCCGCTGATCCTGAAATATTGTTGATGGATGAACCTACAAGCGCGCTCGATCCCATTTCAACGGGAAAGATTGAAGACTTGATGAGTGAATTGAAAGAGAGTTACACAATAGTGATTGTTACTCACAATATGCAGCAGGCAACAAGAATATCCGATAAGACAGCGTTCTTTCTTTTGGGCGAGATGATAGAATACGGAAGTACGGAAGATATTTTCTCGATGCCGAAAGATAAACGGACCGAGAATTATATAACCGGACGTTTTGGTTAACAGGAGAGAAGCTATGCCGATACGCGCGCGCTATGAAAAAGAATTGAAAGATGTGTTTGACAATCTTGTGCTGATGTGCCGGCACATTGAAACGGCGATAGAGAAATGTGTGCAGGCTTTGACGAGCAGGGATTTTGCAATCGCGAGGGAAGTGTACGAAGAAGAGCAGCTTATCGATACTATGGAACGTGAGATTGAACAGTCGTGTCTGCGGATTTTGCTGATGGAACATCCTGTCGCAAATGATTTTCACGAAATTACGGCGGCGCTGAAAATGATTACCGACCTTGAGAGGATTGGAGATCAGACGCGTGACATTGCTGAAATTACGATGCAGTTCGGCGGGAAGGAATATATCAAAAAGCTGGAACACATTCCGGAGATGGCGGTCATCGTTACCCAGATGGTGAAAGACGGTGTTCACGCTTATATTAACCGTGACATTGCGCTTGCCAGGTCGCTTGATAAAACTGACGACAAAGTCGATAATCTTTTTAACGTGGTAACAAACGGGCTTATTGAGTTTGTCAGGGAGAATCCTGATAACGCCGAAGAGGCGATCATGTTTATGATGATTGCAAAATACTTCGAGCGAATCGGCGATCATGCCGTCAATATTGGCGAATGGGTTGAATACGGCATAACAGGGAAGCATCCTCCAAAGGAGTGATTTTGATGAAGCAAAACAATTGTCTCAAGAGTAATTATGAAGTGATTATCTCAACAATCGCATTGAGTACACTGTTTGTTTTTGCTTCAGAAAGATGTCCGGCAAGAGACAGAATGATTGTTTTGTCGGCGGTAAATATTTTGTTGGGGCGAATGAAGCTTTCAATAGGCAGTCCGCCTGAAACAAAATCACCCGCTTCCAGAGATAATGCAAACGCATCAGATTTTGCTTTGCTGGTTATTTGGCATACAACAATATCATCACCGGGAAGATCAGCTATAACAAAGGCAGGACGTTTTTTATTTCCCGATAAATCGGTGAAGGGAAACGGAACAACAACGATATCTCCTTTTACAAACTGGCCCATGCTTCATCCTCTTCTGGTGTGTTCCAATCTTTTGAAAGAACTGCTTCGCTCAAGAGCATGGTTTCCGGCATTTGTGAGAGCTTTCGATGTTTTATCCATGCTACAAAATCCACTACTTCCTCAACACAAGACTGAGGAAGAGTTTCAATCTCCCGCAACAAAACAGCATTTGTGGTCATTGGGTTTCTCCTTGAATTAGAAGGTGATATATGAGCAAGTATAGTATAAATGAGAGATAAAAAAAAGTATTATGCAAAGGAGTGATTTTGATGAAGCAAACTATTTTCGTGGTTGAGGATGAGACTGCGATTCAGGAACTGTATATGTATACATTGGAAAATGAATTTAACTGCCGCTGTTTTGACAGCGGCGAACCCTTCTTTGACGCGCTTTCAAAAATTATTCCTGATCTTATTTTGCTTGATGTTATGCTTCCCGGTGAAGATGGTTTTACTATTTTATCACGGTTAAAATCTGGAAAGACAACCGCTCATATTCCGGTGATTATGGTGTCGGCAAAGGGCGATGAGATTTCAAAAGTTAAGGGACTGAATATGGGGGCCGATGATTACATTGCAAAACCCTTCGGCATTTTGGAATTGACGGCGCGCATTAAAGCAAATCTGCGAAAAAACGATAAGACAGTTGAAGACGGTATAACTTATAAAGACATTGTGATTGATTTTCTAAAACATCAAATTACAATAAACGGGATGGCGATTCAAACTACATTGAAAGAATATAACATTCTTTGTTTGTTATGCGCCAATGCTGAAAAGGTACAGGAACGTGAACTTATTTTTGCGAAAGTGTGGGGAGAACATTATGTTGCCGAAACACGGACGCTTGATATTCACATCAACGAGATCAGGAAAAAACTTGCGGCGGCAAAAAGTAATGTTAGTATTAAAACTATCCGGGGTGTAGGTTACATATTATCATGAAACAAGAATTAAGCATGAGAAGACAATTATTCTTCTATATTATCATGATTATTTCCGCCGGACTTTTTGGTTTCTTTGGTGTATCTATTTATACCGCCCATACGAACAATATAAACTTTGCAAAAGACACGGTAATGGAAGCGGCCCGGATATGCGCGAATCTTTTTACCGATAAAACTGACACAGTGTCATTTGTACAGGCGGGAAATGATACGCGCATAACAATTCTTACATCTGACGGAAAAGTTCTGGCGGACAGCCGTCCTCTTGATATGAACAAGATTGAAAATCATCTGCGGCGTCCTGAAATACAAGCGGCGGCAAACGGAACACCGAAGGCCTTCATCCGCTATTCCCGTACACTCGGCACCGATTTAATGTATTATGCCGTCAAAAAAGAATTGGATGATAGTTATGTATTCATACGAACCGCTATCCCTATAGCAAAAATCAACACATACCTTTATACGTCATTGCCGCTGTTGGTATGTTTGTTTTTCATTGTTTCGCTGCTTTGTTTTTTCTTTACGCGGAAAATAATAAACCGGATTACGCATCCTTTGGAATCGATAGAAAAGAAATTACGTTCTCTTTCAAACGGCGTGTATTGGCATTACGGTGATGAGCCCGATACCGAGACCGGAACGTATGATGAAATAAATAAAATCGTCTGGGGCATTAACGATGTTGCCGTTATTTTGCAAAATAACTTTACCGCCTTGAGTAATGAAAAAAATAAAAGTGATTATATTCTCAACAATATTACTGATGGCATTTTTCTTGTTGATGAACATAAAAATATTGCGTTTATTAATTCATCGGCGCTTGAAATATTTAACGCTAACGCAAATGTAAGCGGAAAGAATTTGAATTATTTGTCCTACGATAAAGCACTAGCTGCGGCGGTTGATGACAGCGTGAATCACGGAAACAAATCCCGCTTTGAGATGATGATAGACGGACGGATTTATTTTACCGCTGTGAAGCGTCTTCCCGAAACTTCTTTAACGATGATCGCTTTGTCGGACGTTACAGAAAACCGGGAGAATGCAAAGCGGCGGGAAGAGTTTTTTGCCAACGCTTCCCATGAACTAAAAACTCCGTTGACGGCTATCAGAGGATTCAGCGAATTAAGCGCTATTAACAACAAAGATGAATCCATCGGCAAATATATTGAAAGCATTTCCCGCGAAACAGAACGTATGCTGTCTTTGGTGGGTGATATGTTAAAACTCTCTGAACTTGAAAATATGCGGGAGCTGAGTCCTGTTCCCATAAATCTTGCAAAAACCGTGAATGAAATACGCGGAGTTTTATCGACTGCCATAAGTGAAAAATCTATCACGTTTGAAACAGAAGGCGATGCGGTTGTGAAAGCCGAACCAGGACATATTTATGAACTTGTGAAGAATCTTGTAGAAAACGCTGTGCGGTATAATAATCAGAACGGTAAAGTTTCTGTAAAAATTGAAAGCAATGAAAAAGAAAACATGCAGCTTGTTGTTTCAGATGACGGCATTGGTATATCGAGTGAAGATCAAACAAGATTGTTTGAACGTTTTTACCGCGTTGAGAAAAGCCGTTCCGTAAAAAACGGCGGAACGGGTTTGGGCCTTTCAATTGTAAAACATATCTGCGTTTTGTACGGCTGGAAACTATCACTGCAAAGCAAACTGGGAGTCGGAACGGAAGTAAAGGTTGTGTTTGAGAAGCCTTTGAAGGAAGTACAGTAAAAAACAACCTTAGATTTTTTTGTGTTTTTTTGAGAGCAAGATACAAAACGAGAACTTTGAAAAGGTCCTTGTTTCCTCCATCACTGTATCTTGCTCTCTTTTTTTATGATCCCATTTATATTACCAATTCCATCCGGAGAAATAGTCCCGTAAGGCTGTCCTTTTTAAGCGTATGACAAAATATGCGTCCGGGGATTTCAATTGCCGTAAGAGCTTCTGATCGTGTAAAAGATTTTATGACATGTTCTTCGCCCCAATGTACAAGGGAGATTGTATCGGCATCAATTTCCAAAGCGGTAATTCCGTGTTTCCCTGTGGCGCAGCCGGAATTGAAAAGGCATGGAACCAAAAGATGATTTGTACTGTACAAGTTTCTGGAAAGGTGCTTATGCCGCTTTTTCTTTATGATGCGTTCAAGTTCGCGGCGGTAATAGATAATGCTTTCTTTCTGTTTTTCCTGTTCCTCTTTTTCAAGCCGCGGATATTCATCCAAAAGATGTTCCAGCTTCCATCGAATGCTGTCATACTTTGAAAGCGATTCAAAAAGCGGCCGATGCGTATGTCCTATGATGGTCAAGATTCCCATCCGGCGGGCGGCTCTATAAAAATATTTTTCGGTAACGTAACGCCGCTTGGAATCTCCTGAGACACCGCTGTTTTTTATTGACAAAGATTTGATGAGATATTTTACAAGAAATTCGGAAAGGAATCCGTACTTGAGGAAAAAGTTTGATGACTGATGCCCATGCAGTATAACTATTTTTTTGTCCGCAAGGTTAAATGTAAAACCATGATGCAATGGAAAAGGATAATCATCTTCATTGAACAGAGCAAGATCATGATTCCCAACAATTTTAATCAAATGTTTTTTCTGATGAAACTCATAGAAAATATCAAATAGTTTATTCCAGGCCCGGCAAATTTCCGAATAGGAAAATTTATTAAGGTCTTCAATGTCACCGTTTAAAACAAGCGTATAATCATTTTGCAGGTAATACTGCAAGATTGATTCAATAAGATGTTTGTTATGGCGAAGATCATCTTTTGATCCGCCGTCTCCCAAATGCAGATCGCTCATGACAACATATTTTTTATTTTTATCTACTGTTTCACAAGGGATATGATGTATTAAATGCGAATACGATTGAAAAAAATCTTCAAAGCGCATGAATGTAAATCCTCTGTGGTGTAAGTGCCATATTTTTCCCCAAGATTTATGCCGAACGGGATTTGTTTTTCTCGAAATCAATCGGCGCGGATTCTTTTCCGGTTAAACGCATAATGTAATCATCCAATGTATCATGCAGTTCCTCTGTAGAATCTTCTATCTTAAATCCCTGTGGAAGAATTCTTGGTGTTTGATAATATGAAATATTTTTCAAAAAGTTTATTAACGATGGTCCCAAATCTTCAACGGAACACCAATCTCCAAGTCCCGATTTTTTCAACATGATACCGTTGAGCGTTTGTTCATATTGATTTTCTTCCGGAATTGCCAATATAGGTTTGCGGAGAACAAGCGCCTCAGAAATTGTTTGATGACCGGCATTGCTGATGACCATTAAACACCGGTTCATATCACGGTCAAAATCACCGTCGGGATTCGGATACACTACAAACGGAATATCACAATAGGATTGTAATTGCGCCAATACTTTTTCTCTGATGCCTTTTTTTATATTTACCAAAATGAAATTACCGTTTTCTCTCTGCTGCTGCAATAATCCTCTGCGGATAATTGGTCCTGTATCGCCGTGATAAAACGATATATGAATGCGTTCGGTATAAGGCCCTTCCATAAGGAAGGCGCTTGCCGCGGCCATCCATGAAGGCCAACTAAACGAAATATGTTTTCTTACAATCCCCGGATGATTCATTTGAATCACAGGAATTCCCGCAAGACGGGCGGCCCACGGAAGATATGGTTCAAAATCTGATATGACCGCATCAATACATAATTTTTTAAGACATCTTGATAATATGTAAATAGTCCGGGGAAGTGACGCGACATTGATCATGCCGGACGCAAATGTTTTTGCGAAGTTGATTTTATTCCCATCGCGGATAAATGTAAAACACGGTATACGGCGGAACTTTTTTCCGGGCATCCGCGCTTTTAAAAATTCATTCAACGTAGATGGAATAAAATAATGCACTGTATATTTTGATTCAAGATATGAATACAATGCCGCCATTCTTGCCGCGTGACCGAATCCTTCTCCGGCGCATGAATACGCAATGTTCATGTAGTTCCCTCCTCGTTTTTCAGTTCTTCATGTTTGATTGACGGCGTACCATGCGCGAGCAATGTTCCGCTGATAACCGCGGTAAGCGGCGCAACGGTTACAAGCCCGAAACTTCCAACAATCGTGTGCAGAATTTCCGCTGAGACATATTTCAGATTAAGAATATTGATGATCGGCGTTCCCTGTGCCATAAAGACAAGAAGCAGTGCGATGTAGCCGCCCGAATACGCAAGCAGCAGCGTTGTCGTCATCGTACCCATAACCGCGCGGCCGATAGAAAGACCGGATTTTACCGCTTCCCATTTTGAAATATCAGGACGCTTCTGTACGATTTCATGAACCGCGCTTGTGATGTCCACAGCCAAATCCATAACCGCGCCGCTTGACGCAATAAAAATCCCCGCGATAAATATTTCCGTAAGGTTAAGATGGGTGTATCCCGAATAAAGCAATTGTTCCGAATAGGACATGACTGCGCCGTGTATTTTAAACAAGTGCACAAAGATGATTGCCGTAACACAGGTAACAAGAGAACCCGCGGCCGCTCCGCCTATTGCCGCGAGAGAACGTTTGTCAAATCCGTACACAAGTCCGATGATGGCGGCAGTTAAAAGCATCGTAATGAACGCGCCTAAAAGAATAGCGTTATGTCCCGATAAAAACGCGGGAAGCAAAACTTTCCAAACAGTCAGTATCGTAAAGAAGAAAGAGAGCAGGGCCTTGAAACCAACCATGCCCGCGAACGCGATAAGCGCGGCAATAAAAATCAAAGTGAGAATCAATTCATAATTCAAGCGGTAGTGATCAACAAGGTTTACAAAAACGATAGAGTCATTGTTATAATCAATAACGGCAAGCGCATGGTCTCCCGGTTGAAATATTTTGTCGTTCGACAGCGAACCGTTTAGATGATTCATCGCGGCTGCTATCTGTCCTTTGAACCGCCCTTGTTTTATTTCAACCTGACACCGCTGATCACCGAACTGAATAATCCCCGCGCGGGTAATACCGCTTTCATCGGTGGATACTATTTTTACTTTTACGCGCTCCGTGTTAGGAAAAAGCTTCTGCTCGTATTGAACGGGCAGAAGCAGGAGTATGGCAATCAACAGAGACACCACAATAATCGGAGCAATGTTCTGTTTTATAGATTGCCGCACTCTTGCTTGTTTCATCATTTCAATCTCAGTTAACGCCTGTAAGAGCTTTCAAGTTATGGAACACTTTTGTGTTGTCATAAAAACCGTTAAACATTTCCTGACCCGCGCCCATCGCGAATACCGGAACCGGAACGCCGGTGTGCGCGTAAGATGTCCAGCCGAGCCCCGCTTTCTGATTCAGGATGTGAGTCAACGCGACAGACAAAGGTTCATAGGTTCCGTAAAGAAGATTTTCTTCTTCATTAAGAGAACGCCGGCTTGGATCGGTCATTGACTTTTCATAAGCGGCTCTAATCTGGCTCAACTCAAATTCGCTCAATGTGAGAAGAGGATCGCCGTTATCTTCCGCGGTAAGAAGACCGAAGTTTGCTTTGATGTCGGCGATAACTTGATTAACAGGCGTTCTGTTTCTGCGGAACTCCGCTATCTTCTTATCGTATTCGATGAACGAAACTTTCTGTCTTGTAAGAAGATCGAGATGCGTATCATAACCGGTTCCCGCGAATCCGATGGAAAGCCCGCCGGTCTCATGGTCTCCGGTAACAATAATGAGTGTTTCATTAGGATGCTGATTATAAAAATCGACGGCAGCCTGTACCGCTTCACTGAAAGAGATCACATCATTTATTGTGGTCGCGGCATCGTTGGCGTGCGCTGACCAGTCAACCTTTCCGCCTTCAACCATCATGAAGAAACCTTTGTCGTTGTTGAGCGCGGTGATACCAGTGCGTACATAATCAGCAAGAGATGGCTGGGTGTTGGGACGATCAAGCTCGTAGTGCATGGCTCCTGTGTCATCGGAAAAATCTTTATCGTCAGAAAAGACGGCAACTTTTTTCCCAACAGGATTGAGCGCGCGGTATTCGGCGGCGGTAGTCGCAACCGTATAACCTTTCGCTCTCAAATCGGCATACACATCAAGCCGGTCATAAGTACCCTTGCGGCTGTCAAGAAGTTTTCCGCCGGCAAAATAATCGAAACCGCTGTTTACCAATTCCTGGGAAAGTTCATAGTAATTACCGCGCGATGCCTGATGTCCGTAAAACGCGGCGGGAGTCGCGTGGTTCAAATTAACCGAAGACACAACGCCGATTTTCCATCCTTTTTGCTTGAACAATTTTTCGGTAATGGTTTCATATTTTATTGTTTTGGTTTCATCCATGTTGATAACACCGGAAAGCGTCTTATGCCCTGTGGCATAGGATGTAGCGGTTGATGCTGAGTCGGGCGCGAATGATGTGGAATCGAATGTTGCCGCGCTGCCCGCTATAGGAAAATTGGTCATTGCCAAATCAACCGTTTCGACTTTGCCTTCCAGCGCGCCAAGATAGGCTTGCGTTACGCTTAACTGCGGATAACTCATTCCATCGCCGATAAACATAAACACATACTTTGGATTTGCGGCCGCGTTTGACGACACCGCGTTATTGCCGCCGCTTGAATCAGTCTGTCCCGCCGATGTGAACAAAATCATTCCCGCGATAATGGCAAACGCCAAAACAATAAGCGAAATTTTTACACGCATAGATTTCATGTGAATACCTCCTTAAAATCATAACAAATGTTACGTTTGCTATTATCATAAGGAGTAACTGAAAAGACAGAAATCAATTTTCAGTAAAAGCTGAGTAAAGTTTTTGTAATAAGAGTTTCCCGCATTTCCCGCCTGTTTCGGCTAGACTGAAACCTTTATATAAAATGAAAGCCCTGAAAGCAGTATTGATGTTATAAAATCAGAATTAAAATCAGTTGCCGATGTTCCGCCGCCGGAAAAAACATCTATGTTCCAAGGAATGATAAATACTTTGCGCAGACCAACAGAAAGACTGGCATTGTTCTGTTTTGAAAGAGAAAGATCACGGATGCCCGCGTCGAGGTTGAGAAATACAAAGCCCGGTTTTTTCGCCAGATCAACTTGTTCGGATAACGCGTTTTCTTCCCCGCCAAAAAATTGTTTCATTCTGTATTGATATGAATATCGAATATCATCATGGATTAACTGAAACAATCCGGCGGAAATAGTAGCATGGAAAAGCGATTTTCCAATATCAGCGGTCAAGAATCCGTATCCGATATGCAGATTTCCGCTTCCTTCAGCGTTGAGAAATCTGAACGGAAAAGCAAAATAATTTTGATTTTCGGGATTGAGTGCTCCTTCCGCTTCGGCGCCGGCATACAGCCATCCAAACGATGCATCCAGAGAAAAATCGGAGCGTTCATAAAGAAAGCCGTATTCAACATTCCATGCCTGAATGTTCAAGGTTCCCAATTGTGCTTCGTCATTATTCAACAAAGCTCCTTCAAGAAAAAACGCGCGCGCTGTTATGCGGTGTTTTTCATCATACTCAAAAGAAAGTTCCGGAAGCGTGATAAAGCTGATATCCGGCTTTCCGAACAAATAGTAAAGATCGCCGTTATTCCAATCGGCGGAAGCGTGAAAGAAAGAAAGTTTTACCGCAAGTTTCTCAATTGAGAAAAAAGATTCAGCGAAAACATATCCGCCGCCGGCTCCGTCGCTTGAAAATTGATAGTCTCCAATGCTTGAGTGTAACTCTTCATAAGAAACAAATCCTCCGCTCAAAGTAATGCCGAATGAATCTCCGCGATAGCCGGACTGTAAGCGGAAAAAAGGCAATGTAACATCCATGAAAGAATGATCCGAGAATACGGCTCCTCCGTCATACGCGAGAAAAAAAGAACTGTCTCCGCCTTTAAGACCGAATGAAAGATAAGACGCCGTTCCCGCGGAATCTGTCCATAAAAGCCCTGTATCGTTTTTAACAGAAAAAGATTCAGCTGTAACGATACAGGGAAACAATGAGATAAAAAAGATAAAAACCAAAATACAAAATATCTGCTTCATAGAATGAAAAAACAGCATGGAAAGCCCGTCCATAAAGGCTGTAACTTTCCATGCGTCTTTTACAAAAACTGATTAATGATTACCAGTAATGTTCATATAAAGCAACCGCAATATCGGGACCGAAATTTACAAGCATCGTCTCAGGCATTTCTTCTTGTCCTTTAATGGTAACGACAGTTGTCATGGGAGACGTTTTAATCATAAATCCGGCGTAGGTGTTGTTGTAATAGGCATTTTCAAGTTGATAAAATTCATCCCAATCTTCCCAAGAACCAGAATCTTCCGCGGCTTCTTCCGCGGCAATCATTTCATTCCGCAAATTTTTTATTGCAGTAACGTCGGCGGCAGTCATTTCACGTTCATCACCTGTGTCAGAATCTCTGATGTAGAAGACCGGTTTGTTATTACGGGTTTCGACGAGTTTATCCAGAGTGAATAAACCGGGAGTAAAGAATTGCCCCATGTCGATGGTTATGTCTCCGTTGGAATCAGGCCATGTTCCCGATAGGTTGTTGAATGCATCATACGATACATGGAATTTGCTTCCGTCGTTGATAGCAGCGATTAATTTTTCGATACCATCATTGAAAGGTTCACAATAATCTTTCATGGTATTTTTTATGCCTTGCGGATACGATGTATTGGCATCGCTGACAAGATACTCGTAAGATGCGTTAATGTCAGTGAGGGCTTTTTTGAAACTTTCCTTTGACGCCACCATCGAACCGTTGTTTCTGGCATTCAGGAAACCATTGGCAAAGGGATCGTTCTTCGATGCTATTTTTGAAATAACATCTTCCGGAGAATCGATAGTTGCCCAGTCAAACTTCATGAAGGAAAGGTCTGAATCAAGATTATAGGAAGCGATCCACTGTAAAGTCCCCTTGATAAGCCTTAATGCCGAGGTAAGCGCTTGAATTTCCGCTCTTCCTATTTCCGCTTCAAAGCCTTCTTCCAGGATAAATTCCAGTCCTAATCCTTCGATAAGCTCTTCCGGAATTTCGATACGATCATTCATATCAAGTTCGGCAATGCGGCTGCAGGCTGCTTCAAAGGACGCGCCGAAAACGCTGTCCAGTATTCCGTCAAGGAGACCGTTCAAGCCCGCGCTGTTCCCTTCCAAAGCGTTTGCCATTAAAAGATACATTAAGGTCTCTGTGGTTTGCAGTCCGCCTACGAGGGAACTTGTGTACATATCTGAATCTTCAAACCATTTGGGGAGATTAAATTCAGGGGCTAATCCTGAACCGTTTTCATTGAGGATAAGGACCCTTTCCTCGCTGTTCCAATCAAGATCGTACTTTTGTGAAGTTCCGGGGATTCCTCCGTAATACTCGCGGTTATCATAGTAATAAGAAGGTATAAGATACTTTCCATCATCACTGAATTCTGTAACTTCGAGATTATAGTCATAATTATAATCATGTAAGATATATGCCCCATAACCCCATCGATTTATCCAATCGAGATCACTGTTATCACTTGTTGCCAGCACATAATCAAAACCTGTTATAAGCTTCTCTCCATCTGAAGTTGTCAGGCTGCCGTTTGCCCTTACATAATACCCATTCGCAGAAGGTGTAAGGTCGCGGTAAGTCCACACATAGGATGCCCCTTCATACTTCTTAAGCCATGATGGATCGAGCAAGGCGTTCATGGTTTGGGGATAAGATGTAAGACCGAGTCTGCTTTTTAAGAGCGTCGCAACTTTAGCGTCTGTGCTGATGGCGGCAAGTTTCGCGAGAGCGGAATATGCTATCGCTTCATTGTTGTCAGGATCAGCATTATAGGCGGCTTCAAAACTGGCAATAGCCGCGTCGTAATTGCCGGCTTCAAGCTGTGTGAAAGCGGCTTCTATAAATTTAGCGGGATCACCGGCGATGGGTTTGACCGTAACAGTACAGGTATCGGTGTGAGCGCCGTCCATTGTGGTAACGGTGATAACAGCCGTACCGCTTGCGATTGCTGTTACCGTTGCTTCACCATTAACACTGCTCGTCACTGTTGCGACATTTGTGTTATTGCTGCTCCACCTTATTCGTTTATCATCCGCGTTATCCGGTGTTATTGTTGCCGTCAATGTTTCCGTTTCGCCTACATCAAGACTAAGCGTTTCTGGAGAAAGCGTTACTCCGCTTACCGCGACAACTTGATCTTCTTCTTTTATTTCCGCGTCGGGGAATTTTTCTTCGATTATGCCTTTGAAACCTTCATCGCTTCCATCTGGAATAACAACTACAACTTCATCACTAATATTGCTAAAAGCTCCGTTGTCGATTTCAATTTGACTCCCCTCCGAAAAG
>DBDH01000022.1:28867-30130 GCA_002293455.1 Treponema sp. UBA937 | reverse complement strand
TTTTGCAATTTCAGCCTCTTAAAAATGCGTATTTCACAGCCTTGAGGCGCGAAATCGCATGAGCTTGTACAAAACTAACCGAGTTTTGCAACAAGCTCAATATTCCCCGAAAAAACTGCGGATCACACCGGCCTTAATTAGTATTTGCATAATTCACGGTTTATATGATACACTTACCGTTATGAACGCTCCCGGCGAAACACTCGAAACTTTTTTCACATATCTGAATGTGTCGAATATTGATTCATTTTTTTGTATATTAATTCTTCTTACCGGCTTTCTGATTTCTATGGTACTGCTGATAACCGCGTTTTTCGGAACAAATCTGAAACAACCGGTACACCGCTGGTTCTTTATCGTTGCATTGTTTTTTTTACTGGTAATTACGGCGGAGATCCTCGGTAAAATACTAGAAGCAAGAACCGGAACAGCGGCTAATGTTATGCTGCATGCCGCCACATTTTTTACCTATGTAAGTGCCGGTTTCATCATGTTTTCACTGTCCAAATACTTTTATGAACTCTTAAAACAGAAAACGGTCATTAAAAAAAGGTTTATCCTTGTCGTTTCTTTTTTGGGCGCTTTCCAATCGTTGACGGCAATAGTGAACTTATTTGTTCCTCTGTATTATTACTTCGACGCGAATAATATATACCATGAAATGGAAACCATTTGGATTGCGGTGATATTCCAGCTTATTTCGTTTATCGTTCTTTTGCTCGTTGTGATTTATCATAGAAAAGCGTTAAAACGAAGGGAATTCGGCAGTATGATTTTCTATTGCGCCGTAATGTTGATCTGTTTCTTTTTGGATGCTTTCGTACTGAAGTATATTTGGGTAAGTTACCTTGGCGGTTCTATTATGTTTCTTGCCATTTTCATTAATATTCAACTGGAATTAAAGCATACACTTAGGGAACAACAAGCAGAGATTGCCAAAAAACAGGTCGAAATTATGATGAGCCAGATAAAACCGCATTTTTTCTACAGTTCCATGCTTTCTATCCAGCAGCTCTGCCTTGAGGATCCAAAAGCCGCAAGCAAAGCGATGGAAGACTTTTCCCTGTACCTGCGGGGTAATATCGATTCATTGTCCATTACAAATCCAATACCGTTTGAAGACGAACTGCGGCACGCGGAACACTACCTAGCGCTGGAGAAACAGCGGTTTGATTACAAACTGCGTATTGTCTATGATATAAAAGTCCGTGATTTCCTGCTTCCTGCTCTTTCTTTACAGCCTATTGTCGAAAACGCCGTGCG
>DBDH01000022.1:0-28845 GCA_002293455.1 Treponema sp. UBA937 | reverse complement strand
ATACCATCACCGTTACCGATGACGGCGTTGGTTTTGACATACATCAATTCCAACAGGACGGGCGCGTTCATGTGGGAATTAAAAATGTCCGCAGCCGGCTTGTTTCCATGTACGGCGGAACGCTCGTAATTCACAGCAAGCCGGGGTTCGGTACTACGGCGGTAATCACCATTCCCAAAGGGGGAACAACATGAACAGTATCATTGTGGATGATGAAATACATATACTAAGACACACTGAAAGCATTATAAGGAACGTGTTTCCAGATTATCATATCCGGTGCTTTGACAATCCCGATGACGCTCTTATCTATGCGGCGGCAAACCGCATAGACATTGCGTTCCTTGACATCGAAATGGGCGGTATGAACGGGCTGGAACTTGCTAAGCGCCTTAAAGACATACACGCCAAAACCAACATCATTTTTGCCACCATACACTCAGAATATGCCCTGAGCGCATACTCTCTTCAGGCAAGTGATTACCTTTTAAAGCCTGTGAACAAGGACATGATTCTTAAAACAATTGATACGCTCAGGTTTCCCCCGGAGACCGCGGTTTCGGAGGAACCGGCAGCAAACCTGCTTACCGTTCAATGTTTTGGCAATTTTGATGTTTTTAAAGGCGGCAGACCGCTCCATTTTCCCCGCAGAAAATCAAAGGAACTGTTGGCGTATCTTATTCACAAACGGGGAACAAGCTGTACCATAAAGGAAATCGCGGCTGTTTTATTTGAAAGCAAAGAAGACTCCTCCCTTCTGCAAAAACAAATACAGGTTATTATTTCCGACATGATGAAGGTTCTAAAAACGGAAGGCGCACAAAAGCTTATTATAAAAAGTTATAATAACATTGCGGTGGATCCTTCAAAAGCAGACTGCGACTATTACCGTTTTTTGCAGGGAGAAACAAAAGCGGTTAATGCTTATATGGGAGAGTATATGTCAAATTACAGTTGGGCTGAATTTACGCTTAACTACCTGGACAGTAAAACGTTACAGTGGTAAATGACGCGCTGTTTTTCAACAGAGTGGAAAAAATTTTCGGCAATACAGCACTCAAAATTTCAGGCCGACCGAAATTAATCGGCGCCGCTTTAGAAACCTTCGTAAAAGGATTCCGTTACCCGTTCTACAGCCGCCGCTTCGTTTCTGGCAGAAACAGTGTCGGCAGTTACACGATTCAGGATAATATTAATCTGCCGCTGGAGCAGTTCTTTATCAATTGATACAAGAAGATAATATTCATACGCTTCCCGGTCTATGGTTTTTCCGTCGGCTTTGAAATACCGTTTTAAAATCCAGAAATCCGTTTCCTTTCTGGCGCCGGAAAAACTGGTATTGGTAACCGTTCTCACAACATTTTCAAAATAGCGGCCGTAAGCGTCGTCAGGACTGCCGGACGCGGCGTTTTCAAAACGGAGCTGAACTCTGGTTGAAACCATTCGGGCTAAATCCTGAGCCACCGTAAATCCGGAAGCCCACTGACGGAGGGCGTTCAAATTGGTACCAATATCCTCTGCAATAAACACATAGCTGTCCGTATACAGGGGCATGGCCTCAACTCCCGCGACGCCGTCGGCAATATAACGGCTTACCCATTCGGGCACATCTTCGCCTATAGCCTTCGTTTTATGATCAACTACTACGTATGTGTCGGTCTCCTCCCGATATTCGGGAGCCGGCCCCAAAAGGGCTGCCGCGGGATCGCTGGAACAAGAAACCAACAATATGACGGCGGCGGCAAGTAAGAAAATGAACATACGTTTCATACGGAATCTCCTTCGCGGACAACAAATCTATTATACATATTATCGCACATAAAGAAAAAAACAATATTTTATGCGTGGAAATTCATTTGTTGCGGGATATACAAACATCAGCAAAAAACGCACCGATTATGCCTGGCACGAAAATGTTTATCCCTTATATGTCCGCGGTTTTTCTGATATGTTCCAGGAAAAATTCATCAATAATTGCGATATCCGGGCTTTTCGTGTCCGGCACATTTTCATCGGTTACGGGTTCCTCTGCGGAGCTTCGTTTCGCTCCAAAACTGAAGGTCCCCCCCCCGCTTAGTGTTCCTCCGTAAGAGATGGAAACTTCTTGTGTGCTTGACGGAGGATTTTGAAGTTCCAAAAAGGCTGAAAATTTGTTCTTAAAACTATAAAAATTGAGAGACGCGGTCAAAAAATCCTCAGCCGCAAATAAATCCACGGGGATTATTTCAGTATACATATTCTGGCCATTTTGAATATGAAAAACAATCCCGTCCTTTTCCAGCAAAACCGCAAGATTCAAACTTAAAAGATCGGAACCGGCGGTTTTAAATTGACCTTGAAAAAGCGTTCCCTCATTTTTTGGAGCAAACCTTATATGCAGCGCGTAGAAATCATATTCCGTATTACTTTCAGTATTCAATGCTGCGGAAAAATCGGGGATGCGGTAAATATCGTCTTCACCGATCACAAGGCCGTACACGCTCGATAAAGGCGCCCACCGGGGAGGACTCTCCTGGGTTTTCACCAACACCGCGTTATTTTTAAGAGCTTTTTCGGCCGGATTTACATTACCCGCAAACTGATACCAGTAAAGCGCGTCCCCGCCGGCATCGCCGAAACTACGCGGAAAAGAAGCCTTATCGGATACAGGGAGGGACATTTCTTTCACAATCCCCCTGGTATTTGCGGCAGGCATATTGCCTGCGAGAAAAGGAAACACTTCCACCTTCATTGTTTGCATCCCGTTTATTTCGGGAACAGTCCATAAAAGATGATGGTAATGTTCCGATAACTTGCCTTCGCCGATCTTCCTGTCACCATTATACCAAACAACATAAGGATCAAGTTCTTTACCGGATATTATGGGCGCTTCCAAAAGAATAGTGGTACCGGGCGGAATAAGCTGCGGCCCGTCGGACACGCCGGGCATATACGTTCTCAAACCACCAACAGAAAAATCGGAGTCCGATATATAATACAGTGCCTGCCTTGACTGATACAGAATATTGCTTCCGCCAAGCACATTGAAAAACAGCGTATATTGACCCGCATTCAAACCCTCAGGTATTGAAAAATCGGTGAGACCCTCGTTTAAATCATGTACCGGAACCAGAACCCCGCTGATCCCTTCCGCGTTTTTCCCGGGTAAAGAATAATGTACCGGTTCATTAACCCTGTTTCCCTCAGCATCTTCCATGTAGACTTGCAAGCCTGTAAGATCCGGATCACCCGCAACATGATGCAAGAAAGCGGGCCTGATAACATCACCGGCTTTAACAATCGAATAATCTTTTATCAATTTGCTGTCTGAGGAACCGCTTCCCCGATAACTCGACATGCTTAATGGTGTTTCGCTTGTTTTGACAGGACTTATGACATAAGCGCCCACTTGGTAGTTAGAGGTTCCTGATGGGAATATCGTGTTCATTTCGCCGCATGAAACAAACAAAATGATTATACATGAGATAAAAAATACTTTTGGGCAGACTCCCCTACACATAGTTAGTATAATTATATCATCATTTATCTTAAAATACTAGTGCAAAAAATCCATTTGTAGGTGTTTAGCGAAGAAATGGGAAAGTCCGGTAATGAAAACGCTTCCCTTCCTTCTTAATTTATATATTGAGAAAAATTTTCGCTTTTTCGATTTCATCGATAACACTCTGTTCGATGCCGTCAAAAAAATATTTATCAATATGCAGATATTCCCAAATAATGGGGCGCAGTTTTTCAAGATGCCGTTCACCGGAAAATCCGATGTCCATTATATTGGCGAACCAATTTGCGGCTATTACGCTGAAAAGCACATCCTTGTGAACCCCGTCATAATCAGTATAGGTATGATGAAACCGGACACTATCCCCGACAGCGCCTTCCAATTTCCAGGCGGACACGATCTTTTCACCTGAAATACAGTGATTCATCTCCAAAACTTTCTCTTCGGCCTGGAACAAAGCGATCCTTTCCCGGTCGGAAACGCTGATAGCCATGACATATTCCTGCGGAAAAACGGCATTGATAGGAATCTTCCCGATATCGTGCAGAAGTCCGGCAGTAAAATACTCTTCCAGCAGTCTCTGGTCCATATTCCGCTTTTTTGCGATCATCTTGGCCGCAACCCCGACACAAAGCGAATGCCGCCAAAATCCTTCCATGTTGAGAGCTTGATACTGATTTCTTGAAGAAAACTTCCCCAGTACCGCGGTGGATAAAGCCAAATTCTTTACCGTATTTATTCCAAGCATGATAATTGCCCGGACCAGACTCGTAACCTGCTGTCCCAAGCCGTAATAAGCGGAATTGATCAATTTAAGAACACGTCCCACAAGAACCGGATCCAGAGAAATAACATGGTTCAGGTCCGCGGGGCTGATGTTCGGGTTATTACAAATTTCCAGAACCTTGGAAACCGTGGTCGGCAGACTGGGCATAGCGGCAATATATTTTTCAATAGCCTGTAAATTACCTTCGGAGCTCATGCTCATTCGCTGCCTTCTTTTTGGGGGGTACGCTGTTGAAGTTCGGAAAGAATCGTACCTAGCTTCCGTTGAATTGCCGTTGTAAGCCCCTGATCGGGCAGACCGGAAGCCAGGGAACCTAAATAAGAAAGTGTTCCGGCAACTTTCTCCGGCCTGGAAACGCTTTTATCATCCATAGCGGGCTCTTTTTCGGGAAGTTCAGCGTAAGCAGAAGATTTTTCCTCAATTTCCTTGAATAAGCCCTTTTGACCTGACAATGTACCGATGATGTATTCTATGCTCAGCCGGATATCACTTTCTCTAAACATTTCCTGATCTTTCTGGGGAAGTTCTTCCACCATATCTTTGAGGTAATTCATCAAATCGATCATGTTTTTAGGCGTGATTTTTTCGGATTTTTCGTCGGCAAGGTCAATCAAACCTTCCGGCTTTTCATGATCTTCATTTTCAGCAGAAGATTCCTGGCCCGGTTCTTCCTCATCTTGAGCCGCATCGTTTTCGTCATCCTTAACCAAAAGCTCATCATCCTCATCTTCGTTTGGATGTTCATCTTCATCTTCTTCAAGAACGACTTCTTCCGCCGCTTCATCTTCCTCTGACGCATCTTCTATCGGGTCATTTGCCGCCGGTTCTTCTTCTGTTTCGAGAGGCGTAAATTCCCCTTCTGATTCTTCCTCTAAAGGCTCGTCATCTTCCGGTTCCGGCGGGGGAACAACAGGCGGTTTTGGTTTCGGCCTTGGAGTTTTGGGAGGGGCTTCTTCCGGTTCAGGAAGCGGAGCTTTAGGAGGAGCAAGTTCCGGTGAAGGCTCATTATCGATGTGCGGTTTAGGCGGAACATACGCGCTGTCGGCATCATCTTTTTCCGCAAGATTTTCAAGTGAATTATTTTCGGCTTCATTCAGCAGTGACTGATACTGTTCCTCTTCTTCTTGAAAAAAATCTTCGTCGTAAAATTCCTCTTCTTCAAAATTTTCAATATCTTCTATGAACAGTTCTTCGGTTTCTTCGTTATTTTCCGGGGAAATCTCGACGGAATCCATGAAAAGCGACGCGTCTTCTTCCGATTTCTGCTCATCTTCCGATGTTTCGGCTCTCAGCAATTTCAGATTCCGATCCCACATTTCCCGGACGGATGATGAATAGGCATTTACCGCGCCTTCATAAAAACGTAAAGAATCATTTAAGTCGCTCAAATCATCCGGCGTAGCTCTTCGGCCTTGAAGATTGACAAGCGTATCCGCGGTACGAACGGCTTTTTCAAACTGCCCGGCATCCTTGTGAAGTTCGGCGGAAGCGGTCAAAGCCTCTGTGTCGTTAGGATCGGCTGCGGCGAGTTCTTCAAAAATTTGTATGGCGTGAGTCTGGTTTCCCATTTCCGCGTACAGTTTTCCCAGCATCAATTTTGCGTTTCTGTCATTGGGTTTTCTTGAGAGGAATGCCGTAATGCGTTCTTCAGCTTCCTTATACTCTTTGCGTTTAAAATGAATATCCGCCAAATCCAATTGAAAGGCGTTGTTGTTCGGATCCAAACGAAGGATTTGTTCAAAAACTGCCTGAGCTTCCGCGTCATCTCCCATTAAACGATAGGCAATTCCTAAAATGTGGAGGGCCTGGATGTTGTCGGGGTCCCATTCAAGGGCCGTTTTTACTTGTTCCTGCGCTTCAGGATAGCGTTCCAGTTTCAGGTATAACGACGCAAGTCTTGTTCTTACTTCCGCGCTGTTCGGCACCAATTTAACCAGTTTTTCCAATTCCAACAAAGCATCCGAAAAATCTCCCGCGTCTTCCAAAGAACGTTCAAGATTCACGACCGCGTTAACATATTTTGGGTTCGATTCAATGGCCTGGCGGTAATTTTGTATCGCTTCTTTGGTTCTGCCCTGATCGGCATGAACAACGCCGATATTGTTTCTGGCTTCCGCGTTGAAAGGATCGATGTCCAGAACACGGTTAAATGTCTCCATAGCTTTTGCATGGCGGCCGCGCTTAAATTGAACAATCCCCAGATTGTTCATGGCTTCAATCCAACCCGGCCTTGAGCGGATTGCGGCCTCATATTCCTCGGCGGCATCTTCCAGCTGTCCTTTTGCTTCGAGGGCAACGCCGTAGTTAAAATGCAGCGTAGGATTATTCCTGTCCAGAGCCAGCCCTTTTTTGAATATGTTAAAAGCCTTGGTATATTCTCCCAAGCGTTCATGAATCGTTCCCAAATTATTGTAAGCCGGAACATAACGGGGATCCAACTCTACCACCTTGGCATAGGCCATGCCGGCGGCTTTATCGTTGGAAAGATGTTTGTACGTATTTCCAAGATTGTAATAAAATTCCGCTCTTGTGGGATCAATATCGATAGCCTGTTGGAGCGCTTCCAATGCCTCGTGGAGTTTATCCTGGCGGCGGTAAATAACCGCTACATTATTTAAAGCCTCGACATCCAGAGGATCTTTGCCCAGAAGGTACATAAAATCATCTTTAGCTTCGTCCAGTTTTCCGGCCTTGGCCAGCGTTGTTCCCAAAAGAATCCGGGCATCCCGGTCATCGGGATTTTTCGCGATATAGGTTTTTAAAAGGCGTTCCGCGGCTTCATGATCGCCGACTCTGGCCGATCCCTTCGCGCGCTCCAAAACATCCCGCAAGTCTACCTGACTCATAATACTCCCTTACATTAAGAAGAATAACATCCTCACATCAGTATATCAGTATGATGCAGGAAAAAACACCCGTAAAGGCCGGGCCGCGGCTTCTTGAGAAAATTCGCCAATATGAGGTTCACGGGCCTTATCATAAGCTGCCACAGCAAAATAATACAGCGTTCCGTTTTCCAATCCGTCCAAATGGATCGATGTGCTGTTTCCTACATCGATGGGCGATACTCCTATTATAGCATTTTCTCCAAAATATTCACCTCTCGCGGTACCATAATAGACCAAATATCCCCCTAAATCAGGATCGGAGGAGGCTTTCCAGGAAAGATCAACGGCTCCGTCCCTCGCGGCGGCATGAATCATGGAAGGCGGCGGCGGAGCGCGGTCTTCAAAATAGCTTATCTTCATTTCATCGATGTACGGAGAACTTTCCCTGTCGCTTCCGGGATACATGGTAACCATAAGCTGCATCCATTTACCGCGGGTTTCGTCCGGCAGGTCCGCGCCGGGAACAAAGGAAACCCATCCTGAATCATCATGGTCCCACGCATAGGGATTATCTCCGGCGCGGATAAAAAACTGCAATGCTTCATGATTGGTGAATTGTGTTATTCGGTCTCCTAAATACGTGTTCCTGACCGGCGCTGATCCGGCGGTCATTCCGGCGGTCATTCCGGCGGTCATTCCGGCGGACACGCTTCCGCTTGAAGTGATTCCGCCGCTTACATCGATTCTCTTTACCCGGCTGTTTGTGCCGCCCAGGTTAAGAGGCCTGGTTCTGAAATTTCCGCCCCGCGCCGCGAATTTTGCCGTATCGGCATGTTCAAGATATATGTTATAGATGCGGAATTCATCGAGCAATCCCGTGTAACGGTTTCCAAGAGTCAGATGCCCGTTGTTTCCGCTCCTGGGAAGATACACATCGCCGCCTTCGCGCCCGGCGGAACTCACATACACGATGCCTTCAATTTCGCCGTTTACCAGATATTCCATCCGTCCCGTATCAGAATCAAAACGGATAAGATGATGGCTCCAGGTTTCGGGAATCAGCGGATTCAATGAAGCAAGGGAAACCGTCATCCGTCCGCGGTCATCGGGAGATGAAAAAAAATCGATAAAATCCCATTGAAGCCGGTTCTTCACAATCGCACACTGAATCCGCTGAAGAACGCTTTCGTCCTCTGTGTTCCGCCTCGAAGCCGACCATGACATAATCTGTTCGCCGTTCTGGGCGTTCATGGGGTAGAGCCAAAAACCAATGCTGAAATCCTTAAAGGTTTGTCCGGGAAACAAAAGAGCGTCAGGCGATGCCGGAACAAGCTCTAAGGGACTTTTGCCGTAAGCTGACTGAGTTCCGAAAAAACGGGCGGCTCCGTTTCCAATCCGCGCCAAATTCCGGCCCGCCGAAGAAAGAGAAGGACCTGTTTCAAGCCGGTAATTTCCGGTTTTATCCTGAAACCGCAGAGGAGACGCTTCATCAAAAGAGAGAAGCAAATCCAAAGCCGGATCATCAACATTTGCCGATGACGACAAAGCCACAACCCGGTAAGGACGGATATTCTCGTACACGCCTACTCCCTGATATTCTTCCGCCGCTTCCCAGCCTGCCGAGCCGCCCAAGAGAAGAACTTTTTCACTGTTTTGTAAAAACCCGTCCGCAAAGACATGACTACCGGAAATGATAAAAAGTGTATATAATGTAAATAAAATGACGGCATCTTTTCTCATAATGAATGATCATCCTGGTAAAAATTATGGGTAAAGGGCTTCTAAACACAAAGGACAGCACCTTTTAAAGTATCGGCATAAATGCTTATGGAACATGATAATTATTCGGACAATTACCTGGCGTTAAAAGAATTAGTAAAAGATTTTCCCCAAGAACCGGGCGTGTATATTATGCGGGACGAAGAAGGCGATGTTATTTATGTCGGCAAGGCAAAAATTCTGCGCAGCCGGGTAACGTCTTATTTTTCCGGGCAGAAAGACGCGAAAACCCGGACGCTCATGAAACATGTTCACAGTATAGAAAATATTATTGTCCCCAACGAATACGAAGCGCTGCTTTTGGAACTGACCTTGATAAAGCAGCATTACCCAAAATACAACATCAGCTTAAAAGACGGAAAAACCTATCCGGTGGTAAGAATTACCTGCGAACAATTCCCCAGAGTGTTCAGAACCCGGACGATTATCGAAGACGGATCGAGCTATTTCGGACCTTTTCCCAATATTCCCGCCGTTGATGCCCTTTTGGAACTGGTTGATAAGCTCTTTCCTCTGCGCAAATGCCGGGTTCTGCACAAGCGGAAGCATCCCTGCATGTATTTTCACATAGGAAGATGCAAGGCTCCCTGCTGCGGAAAAATCAACAAGGAAGATTATGCCGTTCAGATTGACCGGGTAAAGTCGATGCTTTCGGGCGTTGGGCAAAATGCATCGATCAAACTGGAATTCACCACATTGATGCACGAAGCGGCGACCGAACTCAATTTTGAACGGGCGGTTCTTTTCCGCAACGCGATAGCGGCAATGGATGAACTGTACGAAACCGCCACCGTCGTGGATTTTGATACCGAAAGCCGGGATTATATCGCGTGGGCAAGCGAAGGCATCTTTTCTACCTTTACGGTATTTTCTATGCGGGGCGGAAAGATGACAGGACGTGATCTTTTTCCCACCCGCTCGGCCGCCGATGAAGATGATTCCCTCGCGACTTTTATTACAAGCTATTACAATCCGTCCTTTCCGCCGCCGCCCCGGATATATCTTTCCTTGCAGGGCGATTTTTCCGGCATTCAACGCTGGTTTCGGGAACAATTCGGTTATGAACCGCAATTAATCGCCCCAAATGAAAAACACCACGAGGCCGTGCTGATGATGGCGCTCCAAAACGCCCGGGAAGATATCCGCAAACGCCTCCGTGAACGGGGAGCGGGCCCTGCCCTGGATGAACTCGCCCGCGTCTTGAAGCTCTCCCTGCGTCCCGAAAGAATCGAAGGATTCGACATTTCCCAGCTCGATGGGAAACATCCTGTGGCATCGCTCATTTCCTTTAAAAACGGCGTTCCCGACAGGAAAAACTATCGGCATTTTAAACTGAAATCGACTGTCGGCATTGTTGATGATTTCGCGTCGATGCGGGAAGCGGTTCACCGCCGTTATTCCAGATTGATTCGCGAAGGCAAGGAACTGCCGGATTTAATTTTGATAGACGGCGGCATCGGCCAAGTCAATGCGGCGCAGGCCATGCTGGATGATCTTGGTCTGGATACCGATGTAGTCGGCCTCGCCGAACGTGATGAAGAACTGTGGCTCCCAAACGCAAAGGAGCCCATCAAATTGTCAAAACGGTCGGAAGCCTTAAAAGTTCTCCAGCATGTCCGCGACGAAACCCACCGTTTCGCCGTTACTTTTAATAAAAAACTACGGTCTAAAGACCTATCCTTCCCGATTTTGGAATCGGTTGAAGGAGTCGGCCCCGCGAGAGCTGCCGCCATCATGAAAAACTATGAAACGCTGGAAGCCATCGCGGCGGCGGATTTTTCCGATATAGCCGAACGCTGCGGCATGAGTGAACAGACCGCAAGGGCGGTCCGGGCCGCGGTAAAACTTGCTATTGAAGACCGGGAAGCCAAAAAAAAGCGTATGGAAGGCGGTAAAGGGCGTTCCGCTGAAAAACATTATTCTAAAAACGACGAATCAATCGCGTCATTCCTGGCGGCGGAAGCGGTTCAGCATTATGGGGAAAAGTAAAAACAGCATTGTATATGAGTTTTGAACCTAACGAATAAAAAATACATGTTCACACTTCCCCATTTACGAAAATATGCATATATTTGACGGTATGGGAGTCTACATTGGAACTTTTTGCGCAAAATAATCCATTTCTAAGCGATGCACTGTTTTCGCTCATCTATGCGGCCATTTTTCTGGGATTCGTATCGTTGAGAATCAAGAAAAGAAAGAAATTAAAAGCGGCAGGACAAGAACCGAAAAACGCCGGACTTATCTTGCTGATTATCGCGCTTGTTTTTGGGATTCTGGCAATTCTGGAAGCGGCGAATGCTATTTCAACCCCGGAATTCATTGCTTCATGGCTGTAGAAAGTGTCCGCGCTTCCTCTTTTCCGCCCACGGCGGTCCATAAAGTTTCCCAAGGCTGCAAAGAAAGTGTTTCTCCGCCGAAATGAAATCCCGCGGGAATTGCAAAGGACGCTTCTTTTCCGGAAAGATTTTGAGCGCAAAGTACATGGCGGCCGCCGCTGTCCGGTCCTCTTATTACCGCAAACACCGCGTCATCCCCATCAAGAACGGTAAAGCCCGCGTCAGGAAGAAAAGATTCTTCATTCCGGCGGAACTCAAAGAACTTTTGAAAAGCCCCATATACCAATGACCTGAACGATTGGGGATTTTCCAAATCCTTTTCTACTTCATCAATACGGGGCTTTTCCCGGTTGATTGCGCGGTTGTAACCCATTAGTTCCGGCCCCTTCGTCCAGGATTCCGACCCGATTAAACTGTGAAAATATACTGCCGGTAAACCGGGAATCGCCAAGAGAATAGCCTGGGTTGCCATAACAGCCCTGACCCGAAGTTCAAGGCTCCCCATGACGACAGGAGCAACAATACTGAGATACGCGCAATTGAGTTCATAGGGGATGTGACCATCCGGCGTGGTTTTATAGGAAATGAGGGCGCCGCGTTTTTTTGCTTCAGTTAAACTTGCCTTAAACGCATCGTCATCGATGAGGCCTTTCGCGGGCGTCAGCCCTACCCCGTCATGACTGGCCAAAAAATTGAGGAATAATTGTCCTTCTTTGGGAAGCCGCAAATTCTTTGCCCAATTCCGCAGAGGGACAGCGTCTCCCGAAATCGCGGCATGAAGCACCAAGGGAGGAAGCGCAAAGTTGTATACCATGTGGGCTTCATCATTATTGCCGAAATAGGAAACATTTTGATCATGGGGGACATTGGTTTCCGTAATGATTTTTAAGTCCAAGTGCAGGGCATCGATAATAGCCCGAAACAATTTTACAACGGCATGAGTTTTCGGGTGATGCAGACAAGGCGTTCCGTCTTCTTTCCAAAGATACGCAATGGCATCGAGTCTGACAATTTTCGCTCCCCGTTGGTAATAACTTAAAAAGATAGCAATGAATTCCAGCAAAACAGCCGGATTTGAAAAATCGTAATCCGCCTGGTCTGTGCTGAATGTGGTCCATACGTAGGCAATACATCCATCGGCCTTTGAGAAAAGAGTCAAAAGAGGATGCGTCCTCGGCCTGACAACCTGAGAACAATCAAAATTCCAAGGTTTTGTGATGTACCAATTCTGATATTGTTTATCATTATTGAGGAATTGCTTAAACCACTCGCTTTTTATGCTGCCATGGTTCAGTACAAAATCAAAAGCCAGATTCACCTCTTTACCGATATCTTCCAGATTTTCCCAGGAACCAAACTGTTCATCTACTTTTCGATAATCGATGACCGAAAAACCATCATCCGACGAATAAGGATGGAAGGGCAGAATATGTATATAAGAAAAGGCGTTACCATTCCACTTTTTGAGGAAACATTTCAACCTTTCAAGACCTGTGGATTCTTTATCATCGGGAGCAGGGCCAAGCATATCTCCGTAAGAAATAAGAAGGGCATCTTTATTTGTAAAAACAGATTGACTTTTACCGGGACTGCATGTTTCGAGAAGAGATACAAAGTCATCCCAAATAGCATTCGCGGTTCCATCATCATAAATATATTGAAGCAACTTTTCTATATCTTGCAGTTTGTCCTGATCCATAAAGATAATCTCCAAAAATTATTCATCTTGTTTTGATGAATATGGCAAAAAAAATAAAGACTCAAGCCGTTAAACAGTCAGGAGCAGTCAAAAAAAGAAGAACTCTCAATAATGGGGAATCCATATAATTATATAATTATAACATGAATGAAACGTTTCATGCAAGAAAAAAAATGAAGAATCCCAGCAATTTCTCATTTGGAACATTCTTACCGGATTCCCCGCAAGCATCACTCCGCCGCAAATCTGCTTAAAAAAGCCTGAGTCCGCTCATTTTGAGGATTATTGATAAGATCTTCTGCCCTGCCCGATTCAACAATCACTCCCTGATCCATAAAAATAATATGATCCGCGAGATCGCGCGCAAAGGCCATTTCGTGGGTTACGACAACCATGGTCATCTTTTCTTCCGCGAGGGAACGGATTACCTTGAGGATCTCTCCGGTAAGCTCTGGGTCCAGGGCGCTTGTGGGTTCATCAAAAAAGAGAACCTCCGGGTCGAGCGCGAGGGCGCGGGCGATGGAAACACGCTGCTGCTGTCCGCCAGATAACTGCCAAGGGTACGCGGAAGCCTTATCGGACAGGCCCATCTTTTCAAGCAAAAGCGCGGCATTTTTTTGAGCTTCGGAAGACGGTTTTTTCAGCACTCTGATTGGAGCTTCGGTAATATTTTGCGAGACAGAAAGATGGGGAAAAAGATTGAAGTTTTGAAAGACAAGTCCTACCTTGAGCCCAATTCTGCGGAGGGTATTCTTGTCGGAATATTGAGGCATATTTGCATCGGGATTGTCTTTCACCATTATATCTCCGCAGACGCGGATGCTTCCGCCGGAAACATGTTCCAGTTGGGCAACACAGCGGAGAAGCGTGGATTTTCCGGAGCCCGACGGACCGATGATGCCGAGCACCTCTCCTCTGTGCACCGAAAAAGAAATATCTTTTAAAACCTTGACTGTCCCAAAATTTTTACGGACATGTTCAACATTGATAATTTCCATCAATTATTCTATATCCTATCACCGGTAATAATCGAGTTTTCTTTCCATTCGGATAAAAACCGCGGAAACCGCCCAGTTCATCACGAAATAAAACAGACCGGCGACGAAGATGGGCATGGTAGAAAACTCACGGCTTGCCGCGTTCTGGGCCGCCCGGAAAAGTTCCGCCACCCCGATAACCTGAGCAAGAGCGGTATCTTTTACAAGCGTAATCACTTCATTGCCGGAAGCGGGAAGGATGCGTTTAAAAACCTGCGGCAATATGATTCGGAAAAAAGTTTGAACTTTCGTAAAACCCAAAACTTTTGCCGCTTCATACTGTCCAAGGGAGATCGATTCAATTCCGCCCCGGTATATCTCCGCGAAATAAGCCGCGTAATTCACGGAAAAAGCGACAATCGCCGCGGTAAAGCGGTTCCACGAAGCCCCAAAGAGATAATACGGGGCAAAATACACAAAGATAAGCTGGAGAATGAGCGGAGTCCCCCGGATAATAAGAATGAACAGCTTTACCGGCGTGCTGATAATCGGCTTTTGAGACATGCGTCCCAGCGCGATAAGCAAGCCAAGAGGAAGAGAAAACAGCAATGTGAAAAAGAAGACCTGGAAAGAAACCAAAGTCCCCTTTGTCATGGCAATAAGCATTCCGCTCACAGCAATCTCCAATGAAACAGCGGCCGGCAGGGAATAATCGGCAAAATTGAGATTTGCCGATTCTGATCACTGATAACTGCTACTTTGCAATAACAGAAATATCGGAACCAAACCACTTTGCCGATATAGACGCAACGGTTCCGTCGGCGGCCATTTCTTTAAGGATTTCCTGCACACGGTTCCGGAGAGCGGAGTCATTTTTGCGGAAACCGATGCCGTACTTTTCCGTGGAAAGATGTTCATTAAGAACGATAAAGTTTTTCCCCGTTGTACGGATGCTGTAGCTCCCGACAACAATATCTACGATAACGCCGTCAACGCCGCCGATTTCCAAATCCATAAACGCGGTCAAATTATCCTTGAACTCAACAACTTCCCTCACACTTGCTTTGAAGGCCGCGTTAGAATCAAGCGCGTCGGCGGCGCTGGAACCTGCCTGAAGCCCGATATTTTTCCCCGCAAGACCGGCCAGCGTTGTAATCCCCGCATCACCGCGGACGATAACAACCTGGGCATTATCAAGATAGGGCTCGGAGAAATTCAGCATCGCTTCCCGTTCGGGGGTCATGGTAAACCCGTTCCAAATACAGTCGATGTTGCCGGTATTGAGCTCCTGTTCTTTTGCGGCCCAATCAATAGGCTGACAAACAAGTTCTACGCCCAATCGTTTTGCAGCTTCTCTGGCAAGATCAATATCGTATCCTACGATTTCATTGTTCTCGTTACGAAAACCCATGGGCGGAAAGGAATCGTCCAAGCCCATGACGAAAACGCCTTTATCCAGCACCTTCTTTAAAGACAAATCCTCACCGGAAGCATCCCTATTGCCGCCGGCAAAAACCATCGCGGCCATTACCGCAAAAACAGCACAAAAAGCGATTTTTCTTTTCATCAAAAAACTCCAATATCATCAATATGAATTATATATTAGGATTACTCCTGCCTCTGCTATTCTAACCCAATAAGACTGATTTAGTAAACACCGACCCAAAAATTAAGATGATCATGCTCCTCTGTGTAATCGGACAGCAATATTTCATACAGTGAATAACAATTCTTCCTCTGTGTAATTTCTTCCTCTGTGTAAAACGTATTGTTCCTCTGTGTAATTTGTGTGTTCCTCTGTGTCAAAATCACAGAGCCGTCTCTCCATCTTGTTAAAAACCGACAAAACAATTAGATTATTTCCGGAGGACAATATTGATAATAGTAGGCGATGAAAAAGCGAAAGGCGGATTTATATCAAGTTCTGTAAAGACAGGAATAACCTTTGGTTCCTGCCTGGCTATGATTATTTCATATACGGCCTGGAAGTCCATCTTTTGGGCAATTCTGCACGGCATATTCAGCTGGGTCTATGTTATTTACTATATCATAAAGTATTAGTTTATAACTTTCTCACCTCTTGACTATTCCTGCAAAAACGAGGAGATTTATCTTCATAAGCGTTGAAGGAGACGAGTAACTTTCACACTGAACCACGAGAGAGGCGCAGCCGCGGCTGAGAGCGTGCCGGTTTAAGAGATTGTGAAAACCCCTCCTGAGCTGCTCCGGGGAACGGGGCAAACTCTAAGAGTTTGCTGCTCACTAACTGGAGCCGGCTGCCTACGATAATGGCGTCGAGCGCGCCCTCCGTCGAGGAGCGGCGAAGCGGGGTGGTACCGCGGGTAAGGTTGAGGTTTTTGTGTGAAGCCCAGCCGATATCCCGTCCCGGCATAATTACGGTTTTGGCCAGAAGCGTGGTCCTCTTTCCGTGTGCGGGGCAGAAGGAAGGCTTCCGGTCTTTCGAGGTACAATATGTCCGATGAAAAATCTCAGCAAAAAGAAGAACGTTTGGCGCTAATCCGCCACTCGGTAAGCCACGTGATGGCTCAGGCGGTAACAAGACTGTTTCCGGGAACAAAAGTCGCCATCGGCCCTTCCATCGAAAACGGTTTCTATTACGATTATCAGCTTCCTGCCTCCATCGGTCTTGAAGACCTTCCCGCGATCGAAGCGGAGATGAAAAAGATCATCGATGAAAAGCAGGATTTTGTCCGCGTAGAAGTTACCCGCGACGAAGCAAAGAAACGCTTTGCTGACGAACCTTTTAAGCTGGAATTGATCGAAGAACTTCCCGACGGCGAGGCAATTTCCATCTATGAGATGAAGAACAGTGACGGTTCCACGGTTTGGGCCGATCTTTGCCGCGGTCCGCATGTTGCAAATACGCGGGAAATCAATTCCGCCGCGTTTAAGCTCATGAATATTGCCGGCGCGTACTGGCGCGGCGATGAAAAACGCCCCATGCTGACGCGCATCTATGGCACCGCTTGGGAAAATCCCAAGGACTTAAAGGCCTATCTCGCGTTCCTCGAAGAAGTGGAAAAACGCGATCACCGGCGGGTCGGCAAAGATATGGACCTCTATTCCATTCATGAGGAAGCCGGAGCCGGCCTCATCTACTGGCATCCCAATGGCGGCCGCATGAGGGTCTCTATCGAAGATTTCTGGCGAAAGGAACATTACCGCAACGGCTATGACATTCTCTACACGCCCCATATCGGGAAATCATGGCTTTGGGAAACGTCAGGGCATCTTGGCTTTTATAAAGAAAATATGTATTCCGCGATGGAAATTGATAATCAGGATTATTTTATCAAGCCGATGAACTGTCCTTTTCACATTTTGGTGTACAAGACAAAAGGCCGCAGTTACCGCGATCTGCCCCTCCGCTGGGCGGAGCTTGGAACTGTTTACCGTTACGAACGAAGCGGCGTTTTACACGGCCTTTTGCGTGTCCGCGGTTTTACCCAGGATGACGCTCACTTGTTCTGTACGCCGGATCAAATGGAAGGCGAAATCCGGGAAGTTCTGCGTTTCAGTTTAAAGATGTGGAAGACTTTCGGCTTCAAAGACATTAAAGCCTATCTTGCGACAAAACCCGCGGGATCGGTCGGCGCGCAAGAGCAGTGGGATGACGCCCTCGAATCGCTCCGCAAGGCGGTTGACGCCGAAGGGCTTCCCTACGAGATGGACGAAGGCGGCGGCGCGTTCTACGGCCCCAAGATCGATTTAAAGATTAAAGACGCGCTCGGCCGCGAATGGCAGATGACCACGATTCAGTTCGACTTCAACGAACCTGAACGTTTTGACATGACCTTTGTCGATGCCGACGGACAGCATAAACGTCCTTACATGATTCACCGCGCCTTGCTCGGTTCCCTGGAACGTTTCTACGGCGTGCTGATCGAGCATTTCGGCGGAGCTTTTCCCGCGTGGCTTGCCCCCGAACAAGTCGCCGTTATCCCCGTAGCGGACACCTTCAACGATTACGCGAAGCAAATCGCGGCTGAACTCAAGGCGCATGACCTCGCCGTTTCCGCCGAACTTGATGACAGCCGCTTAAACGCAAAAATCCGCGGCTGCCAATCGAGGAAGATTCCCTACATGCTTGTTGTGGGACAAAAGGAAATGGATGAAGGCACGGTGTCAATCCGCCTGCGTGACGGACGTCAATTGCCGCCCATGAAAATCGCCGATTTTACCGATTATGTCGTGAAGAAAGTTGAGACAAAGGATTTGGAACTGTAATGTTTTCTTGATAAAGGCAAAATGTTTTTGAAAACGGTACGGCTTCGGCCGCGCCGTTTTTTTTGCCGGTTGTAAATGTACCCGGATCTCTGTGTACGTTCGTTAACCTATGAATTACCTTCGCAAAGGGCGGTCCCTGAGGCACTCGAAGGGTCCGTGTGAAAATAAATCTAAATTGGCGGGTGGTTTCGAGGGCCTCAACCACCGGGATTTATGCCCGTCCCTCCAAGCCGCAATCTCATTTTTATGAAATAAACGCGGCCTCTGTATTTAAAAAATCTCCGGGCTTTTTACAGCCCGGAGCGAAAGTTTACCGCATGGATGAATTTACAGTATAGGAGTTTCAGGCATGAAGAAGTCATTTGCAGGGAGCGCGTCCACTATGGGGCCGGAATAGTGATACCACACATTGCCCAAAGCGCAGGTCTCAAAGGTTACATCTTCCGACCATATTTTATTAGTTCCCTCAAGTCCAATGCCGTAGCGCAGGCTTTTGGAAATCTTCACGTCTTTAAGCTCGATGGTTGCGTTGTATATATGAAGGCATGTGTTGCCTGAATTGTCATCTCTGCCGCCGCCGGAAATGTCGCAGTAGGCAATTTCGGTTCCTTCAAGATCTGTGTCGATCCGAATGCCGTACCACCAGCCGGCTTGATCCGTGGTTCCGCGGAACACAATACGTTCATCCTCAGTTCCTTTGGCAATCAGCTTGGAATTATCGCCGACATATATCCCCTGTGCAGAACCTACCCATATCTGCGTTCCCGGTTCAATCGTCAGCGTGGTACTGTCGGTTGTAATCTGAAGACCGCCGTTCAGGTAATAGGGGACATCCATTTTTCTCAGAGTCAGAGCTCCATTCTGCGGAATGCCGACGGCATTTATTCTGATATAAATATAATCGTTGGTATTGCCGGTAAAGGTATTGTCTCCGCTGATGTTCCGCAAAGACCAAATGCTGCTGTAAACATACATTGGAGCCTTGCCGCTGTTTATAATAGTGTTGCCCTCGAACACTGTAAAATATCCGTTTGCGTCTTCGGTGGTAATACCGTTGGACGCCGAACCGTCGATCACGCAGTTCGTTACCGATGCCGAACCGTTGTAAAGATACAGAGCGCTGCTATATGACTGCCCTCCAGAACCGCCATTAATGATATTCACATAATTGAGTTTGTTTTCCTCGCGGTTTGATTGGATTTCGATATTCCCCCATGAGCCTTTGGTGTTGGTAATCCCTTTCAGCGTAATTGGCTTTTCCTCTGTACCGTCCATAACAATCGCCGCGGCACTGGTGATATAAATTCCGCTGCTCGTGTCCCCAAACTGAATTTCCACTCCCTTTTCAACAGTAAATGTGGCCTCGCCGTTTACCTGGAACCTACTCCCGTACAAGCGGTAGGGAATACTCATTTTTTTCAAGGTCATATTGGCTGTGATAGAACCCGCAAGCCTCACGTGAATGTAATTATTGATATTGCCGGTAAAGGTATTATCTTCGCTGATGTTCCGCAAAGACCAAATGCTGCTGTAAACATAAATTGGAGCCTTACCGCTGTTTTTAATCGTGTTACCCTCGAACGCGGTAAAACAACCGTTTGCGTCTTCGGTGGTAATGCCGTTGGAAGCGGAACCGTCAATCACGCAGTTCGTTACCGATGCCGAACCGTTATAAAGATACAGAGCACTGTTCCATGCCGCTGTACCACTGCCGGCGTTCTGTATCTTGACGTAATCAAGTTTGTTTTCTGTGGTGGAATGAATTTCGACTCCGCTCCAGGAACCTTTCGCGCTCCCGCCTTTCAGGGTTATATTTCCTGAAACGGTCTCAATGGTGTTACCGTCAATATCCAGCATGAATGGAAGCCCGGCAGCTTTCAGCGTTCCGCCGTTTTCCACGTAAATGCCGCCGCCCGCCTGTGTAAAGGTGATGGAGGTTCCCGGCAGTATCGTAAGGGTTTTTCCGTTGGGAACATTCAGCTTGCCGCTTCCCGTCCAGGAATATTCGCTTGTTTGAAAATTAGTCCCGATGGTCCAATTATGGGAATTCAACCACTCGGTCGTGATTATGGTTCCGACAGGTTCTGTGTTATCATCGTCATTATTGTTGTTATTGTTATTGTTGTTGTTGTTGTTGTTGATTAAACCGTCAAGCAGACCATCGCAGCCTGCAAATGTAATCATTGCCGTAAAACATAAAACGGCAATCCAAGCCAAAAGAAAAAATCTCTTTTTCATCGTTTACTCCTTAAAAAATATTCACCACTCGAGCGAATAAGGTTCTCATAGTACACTTCCGTTCTTCTTGAAAAAGCGCGAAAATGTGTTATAATAGTAGAATCCGGTGCTTGTTGTCATCGGGCGTGCCGAAACAACACCGTATTTCCACACTACAAAGAGTAATAAGGGCAAAAGTGTTTTGTATACTATTTCGCGGATAGTTTTTTGCAGAAAAGGAGTAAAATAACCTATAAAGACACTATCCCAAGGATAGGAAAGCGCCTAAAGAAAGATTTTAGGGATATTTTTTCTATGTGCCAAGTAACAAAGGAGTATTAAATTGAAAAAGTTTATACCGGGAATCTTGAGTCTCTGCCTATTTATGGTTCTGTTTACCGCCTGCGAGGCAAAAGGGCCGCTTGATCCTAAGAATCCGGTAACAATCTCTATGTGGCATAACTTTGGCGGCGGTATGCAGCAGACGATGGATTTTTTGATTGACGAGTTTAACGCCACCGTGGGAAGGGAAGAAGGCGTCATTGTCAACGTGGAAGCTATCACGTCCAGCGCCAATCTTCAGGAAGCCATGAATATGATTATTTCGGGAGATCCCGGCGCGCCGAAAATGCCCGACATCGCTACCGCTTACCCTAAAACGGCTATTCAATTCCAGACAAAAGGGCTTTTGGCGGACCTTGACGTCTATTTTACGAAGGAAGAACTCGCGGCGTATATTCCGGCCTTTGTGGACGAAGGCCGCTTTGGAGACAACGGCCTTTATGTGTTTCCTTTCGCTAAATCCACTGAGATTCTTTTTGTCAATCAAACGTTCTTTGACCGTTTCGCGGCGGCGGCGGGTATAACAATGGACTGCTTTAAAACCTTTGAAGGAATTGCGGACGCGGCGATGCGGTACTATGAGTGGTCCAACGCCCAAACGCCTGATATTCCGCGGGACAGCCGGCAATTTTTTTCCGCTGATTCCTGGATAAATATTGCCCAAACAGGCATGTTTCAACAAGGCGCAAGGCTCTTTAACGGGGAAGTTCCCGCGCTTGATACTGCCGCGTACCGGCACATCTGGGAAACCTTCTATACTCCGTCCGTTACAGGCGGCATCGTCCTCTATGACGGTTATTCCTCAGACCTTTCCAAGACCGGGGATATTATCTGTTCCATAGGTTCATCGGCGGGTATTTTGTTCTACGGCGATACCGTTACCTACCCGGATAACCGCGTCGAACTGGTCAAGTACAGCATATTGCCGTACCCGGTGCTAAACGGAGGGGAAAAAGCAGCCATCCAGAGGGGAAACGGCTTTATAGTCGCTAAATCCGATAAGAAACGGGAAAGCGCCGCCGCGTTATTCCTTAAATGGTTTACCGCTCCGGAACAGAATATGCGTTTTGTTGCCGAAACCGGCTATCTTCCCGTTACCAACGAAGCCTTTGAAACCCAAATGCCCTTGCGCATTGCGGCGGTGGAAAATCCTTACATCAGACAGATGCTTGAGACGGTAACAATGATGTACGCGGAATACGATTTTTTTACCGCGCCGGTATTTGAAAGTTTCGACAGTATCTCGAAAGACTATGAAAAACGCTATAAGGAGATACTGACGCAAAACCGGGAAGCCTACCTTAACGGCGGCAACTTGCGTCAAAACGATGCTCTTGCCGAGTTTACCGCGGAATTGCAAAAGTAAACTGATGAATAACACCATGTATAAAGGACGATAACGTGAATATGTTTCACGAGGCGCTGCTCCTCCTCAGGCGTATCCGGGGGGAGGAAGCGAGAAGCCTTCAGGTACGGCTGTTTGCGTTCTTCGCTCTCTTTGGAATCGCGCTTGTGGGAGGAGGTTTTCTCCTTTTAACCTCGACGGGGCTTTTCAATGCCGCGGAACGGCGGCATACAACGTGGCTGGACGCGGAAACAAGACATCTGCAGTCAAACATTTCAGACGATTTCAACAGGCTCTCACTGCGTGGAGTCGCTCTTGCCAGAACCATCGCGTCTGACATTAGTCTCTGGACGGAAAGGAATGGAATCACCGAAGATGAAATCGCCGCGCGTCCCGATGTAATTGAAAACATTCTTTTGGAAGAAGCGAGGGAGCTTATTGCCGTCCTCGAAAATAATATATGCAGCGGCGTATTCATCATTTTTGATGATGCGCATAACACTACTTCGTCCCGGGCGGGTCTTTACTTCAAACGTACCGAACCGAATAACATGACCGCTATTCCGTCAAAAACCTATTGTCTGCGGGGGCCCGCGTCCGTCGCCCGTGCCAATAAAGCCGAACTTATCGGACAGTGGCGCGCGGAATTTGATATAAGCGACGCGGCCTTTTACGGGAAGGCGCTGGAAACCGCCCGCCAAAACAACGGATTGGATGTATCACGCCTTTATTACTGGAGCGCACGGCATTTGATGGAAGGCGACAGCGAACATTCTATACGCTTGTGCATCCCGCTCGTATCGCGTAATGGGACAATATACGGACTTTGCGGCATAGAAGTAAGCGCCATGCTGTTCAAAAATCTGTATACCCCGAACAGCACGGAATACCCCCGCGCGTTCGCCGTCTTCGCTCCGCTTCGCGGCGGCAGCATTGATACGGAAGCGGGACTGCTTGCGGGCAACTCGTATCTTGCAAGCAGAACAAACGGGCTCCTCTTTGCGGAGAGTCCCAGCCGGGCACATTTCCGCCGCCGTCCTGACGCATGGAGCGGAAACGATAATGTTGTGTATACCGGCCGGATGGAAAAACTCGCGTTCTATCCTACCGGTTCGCCCTTTGCGGGAGAAGCATGGGCGCTTGCGGTCCTCATGCCGCTTAATGATTGGGAAAACGCGGCCCGCCAAAGCAGAATCCTGTCTTACGCACTACTCGCGGCGCTCCTCCTTGCGAGCTTCTTTGCGGCCGTATTCGTCAGCCGCCGTTATATACGCCCTGTTGTGTCCGCACTCGAACTCTTAAAGACTGATAACCGGACAAGTCTCCCCAAAACGCGGATTACGGAAATTGATGACCTGCTGAAATATCTTACCGCATTGGACGATGAACGCAAATCACTGGACGCGGAAAAAGAAAGCCTTACGGCAGAACTTGAAGAAGCAAAGCGCCGTGCCGTTCCGCCGGAAAACTCCGAAGAAGTTCCTGCCGACATATCCGCTTCCGCGGCTTATAAAGAATTCCGCCGGAACCTCGAAACCCTCACCATAAGCGAACAAGCCGTATTCAACCTTTATATGAAAAACTTCTCCGCCCAGCAAATAGCGAACAAACTATTTGTCAGCATTAACACGATCAAATTTCACAACCGGAACATCTACTCAAAACTCGGCATTTCTTCACTCAAAGAACTAAAGATTTACGTAAATATAATGAAAGAAACAAAAGACAGGGAATAACGCGTACAACAAAAATGACGGCATTATCCTGACAGTCTATTCTTTCCCAATGTCTTTCCGGTATCCCATTCCTTCAAACTGAACCGCGTCCATAGCTTGGTAGGCTTTGTTCCATGCTTCTTCGGCGTTTGTCCCGTAAGCCGATAATGCGAGAACCCGTCCTCCGCTTGTAACAAGCTGATCATCGTTATTGAGAACAGCTCCCGCCGCAAAAAGTTTTACATCTGTATCCTGTAATACCTTTTCATCAATACTGATAACATCACCCTTTCTGTATGTTCCGGGATACCCGCCGGCAACAGCCACGGGAGCGCAGACGGCTCCTTCTTTCCAGGAAAAATCAAACGATTGCAGGCGGCCTTCAAGAATCGATACGCATAAATCGGCAAAATCAAAATCCATTAAGGGAAGCACCGCTTGGGTTTCAGGATCGCCCAACCGGACGTTGTATTCAAGGAGAGAACAAGCGTCTTCATGAACCATAAGCCCAAAGAAGATAAAACCCCGGTAATCCATCTGTTCCTGTAAAATGCCTTCAAGGGTCGGCTGTAGTATAGAAGTGATAAAATCCGCCTGCGCCTTTTCCGAATAATCCGGCACAGGTGCTATCGCGCCCATGCCGCCGGTGTTCGGCCCCTCGCCCCCGTCAAAACGCCGTTTGTGATCCCGCGCGGAAATAAAAGGAACGATGCTGCCCTTGTTATCTTTTACATCTACGGCAGCCAGAACGGAAACTTCCTTTCCTTCAAGGAATTCTTCAAGGACAACTGTTTTTCCCGCTTCGCCAAGAGTTGAATCTTTCATAAAGGAAACGAGAGCGTTGTTTGCTTCATTGTAATCAGCGGCAATCACAACGCCTTTTCCGGCGGCAAGCCCGTCGGCTTTGATAACGAGCGGCTTGAGAGATGACGCAAAATAGTGACCGGCATAAGACGCGGCTTTTTCATAATCGGAAAAACTTTCACTCACCGCTGTTCTGACGCCGTACTTTTTCATAAACGTTTTTGAAAACACCTTACTGGATTCAAGTTCCGCGGATTTTTTGTCGGCGCCGATAATGGCGAGTCCCGCGTTCCGAAAAACATCCGCAATACCCTCGGCTAAAGGCGCTTCGGGTCCCACAACCGTAAAATCGATTTCTTCTTTTTTGGCAAAAGAAATAAGCTGCTCCCAGCCTTCGGGATTATCGGCGAACGGCACATTGGAACATTTTGCTTCCCTGGCAGTACCTCCGTTTCCGGGAGCGGCATACACATAAGATACCTTTTCTGATTCCGCAAGTTTCCATGCTAGCGCGTGTTCCCTGCCGCCTGATCCAATAACCAAAACTTTCATCGATTTCCCCTGAACTTGAAAAAATTAATGCTTAAAATGCCGAATCCCGGTAAATACCATAGCGATGCCAAGTTTGTCACAGGCTTCAATAGAAGCCTTGTCGTTGATTGAGCCGCCCGGCTGAATAATCGCTTTGATTCCGTATTCGGCGGCGGCTTCGACAATGTCGGGGAAGGGGAAGAAGGCATCTGACGCGAGTACCCTTGCGGGTGTTCCGTCTCCTGTTCCCGCCTCTTTTACGGTTTGAATCACCGCGCGGCTTCGTTCCAGAGAATCACGCGCCGGCCAAATCCGGTTGGTCTGTCCTCCGCCGATTCCTACGGCCGCCCCGTCTTTTACGATAACAATAGCGTTCGATTTTACAAAGGCAACGGTCCTCATGCCGAAAATCATGTCATCAATATCTTTGGGATCGACTTGGGTTTTGGTAACCACTTCCCATTTTTCAATGAGTCTCCTGTCACTGTCCTGAACTAAAACTCCGCCGTCAACGGCAGTGCATTCTTTTTCTTCCTTAGCGGCATGAGTAATTTTGATGATGCGGAGATTCTTCTTGGCTTGAAGGATAGAAAGAGCCTCTTCATCAAAATCAGGAGCCGCGATAATTTCAAAGAAAATCTCCGACATCTTTTTTGCGGCGGCTTCATCAACTTTTACGTTACAGGCGATAATTCCGCCGAAGATAGAAACAGGGTCGCAGGCAAAACAATTGTTGTATGCTTCTAAAAGTATGCCGCCCAGGGAAGCCCCGCATGGCGTATTATGCTTCACCGCGACACAGGCAACTTGTTTAGCGGCGGATTTTTTCCCAACGGAATTATTTCCGAGGATTGCTTCAATGTCCGCGGCTCCCATCGGCTCCGCGTTATCGGTCTCAAGCCCGTGGGCGCATACGGCTTTCCAGGCTAAATCTAAATCCCTGATATTGTTGTAGCTTAATTCCTTGCCGTGAATCTGTTTCATATTACCGATTACGCCGGGCTTATCGGTATTTGCGTAAAGCGCCGCCGTTTGATGTCCGTTTTCGCCGTAACGAAGCGATTGAACTTTCCTCAGCGACTGCGGCCAATATTCTGGGAATGGTTCATCCAAAAGATAGCGCGCAATAGCCGCGTCATAAGCGGAAGTTAAATCGAACACCTTCCCTGCAAGTTTTTTCCTGAATGATTCGGGAATGTCTCCCGCTTCAAGATACTGTATTGTTTCATCGTAATCGGCAGGGTCGGTCAGAACCAATACATGATGAAAATTCTTTGCGGCGGAGCGGAGCATGGTTGGACCGCCGATATCGATAAACTCGACGGTTTCATCAAGCGTAAGTCCCGCCTGAACTTTTTCAAAAAAAGGATAGAGATTTACGCAGACCAAATCGATGGTCCCAATTCCTCTTTCTTCCAGCGTTTTCATATGTTCCGCGTTATCCCTGCGGGCAAGAAGTCCGGCATGAATAACCGGATGCAGCGTTTTTACCCGGCCGTCGAGCATTTCAGGAAACTGTGTAACGTCTTCGATTCCGGTAACCGCCGTCTGGTTATCCTTTAAATACTTATAGGTTCCGCCGGTGGAAATAATTTCCCAGCCGCTTTTTTCCAAATATTTCGCGAGAGTCAAAATTCCATTTTTATCATACACACTCATGAGCGCGCGACGTTTCATATCAATACTCCTTTCGGATTAAATGTCCATTTATCCCGCTCTCCCACATAACCGCATTCGCCGCAACGGGGCGAATTGGTAATCGGCAGCAAAGCCTCTTCTTCTTCAGCGTTTTTTGCACATTCATCACACAATGCTTCGTATTCCCATGCATTTATCACACCGGCAGGCGCTCCGCATTTCTCACAAACCATGTCAGGAGGAACATTTCGGGCAAGAAGCTGCACATCTTCTTTCTGTTTCTGACGGGTAATTCTATCAATAACTTTGATTACAATTTCAGTTGTCGTACCGAAGTCATATTCGTAAGTGAATATTTCACCCGGAAAAAGAGATGCGATTGTACGTGTTTCGCCAATTTCTTCATAGCCTCTGCGAAACGCGCTCATATGCCCGCAGCATTCACACCAAATATCACGGAAGAATTCGTCTACTTCCAAAAGCGATGAATCAAGGGCGGCGCTAAAATAAAGCCAGTAATCTTTGTTATGCGCGCCTTCCGCTTTTATAAGATAACATTCCTCCGAACCGGTATTATGCTCTTTCATGATATGATTTTTGACGGCGTTTTTACTGACTGTTTTACCGCAGATAAAACAATTGCCTTGTGATACAGCCATAAGAATCCCTCATCATCCTATTTTTCAGAATGATGATAACACTTCCCTTGACAGGTGTCTATATGAGTTTCTTAAGATATCACGGCAAACGCATTTCAGCGTTCCATAATTTCTTTCCTTTGTTTTCTAGACAGCCATGCGTCTTTGTGATAAAAAGAACAGGGGGATTGCTGATGAAAGAATACAGTATCGCTTCCCGGCACATTCAATCATTTCTTTTGCTCATTGCTTTACCTGTTCTTATCTTCATGTTTGTTTCAGGCTATATTTTCCGGCAGGAAATCATTGGAATGACCGCCGATCAGCGGCAGGCGACAATAAGTAAAAGCGCGGACAGTGTGAATGCTGAACTGGAGCGGATGTCGATAGTGGCTTCTTCGCTGATACATAACCGCGCGCTGATGAGCCGCTCCCTTGAATATGTGAGAACATCATCTTCTGAACAACGCTATGAAATTTCCTTTGCCTTTGCAGATATTTTTAATACCCACTTTTTGCTTTCAAAACAGCTTGCGGCATATTATCTTTTTTTCTCCGACCTAAGTGTTCCTTTTGTTTCGCGGAACTATTACAGCGGAGTAACGCTTTCTCACTCGTCTGCCCTTGACTATTACACACTTACCTCAGAAACGCCGGGATCGGTTATCTTTCCAGACACTCTTGCATCGGATAACGGCGGCCCCTTGATGGTAAGTCTTGCCGTTGCTCCGCCGGCACGTACGAGTCATGATACCGGAGTGGGGATGCTTGTAGTTACGTTTGTCGTGAATGAACTGAATGACTTTATCCGGCAGAAACATGAAAGCGGCGGAAACTCGGCAATATCTCATACTTTTCTTACGGGAAGAAATGGAATGATTCTTGCCTCAAGTAATCCTGAAATCGTTGGTCTGCCCATTTCTGATATAGATGGAACATTCGGCCGCTCTTACATGATGATGGAAAGCCCGGTGAACGCTTCCGGCTGGACCTTGATCGAAGCGATAAACATCCGCTCTCTCACACAGCGGGTTGACATCATCTTGTATATTCTTTCCGCCGCGATGATTCTCATCGTCCTCTTTTTCCTCGGTTACAATCTCCTTTTTTTCCGGCGTATTCTCAATCCGCTGAACATCGTTATTTCCGAAATGGCATCGGTTGCAAAGGGCGATTTTTCGGTAAAGGTTCCCGCCAGTTCATTTGCGGAGCTGAACCGGCTCAACGATTCCTTTAACTTTATGGTTGCCGAAATCGATTCGCTGACGAAGGCAATAAAGAACGAGCAAAAGGAACGGCTTAAAACCGAGATCGATGTTCTTCGCTATCAATTGAATCCTCACTTTCTATGTAACACCCTCAATTCGATACGGATGATGGCGCTTATTACAAAGAATGATGCTATCCAGAAGATGAGTACCGCCCTCATGACCATTACCGAAGATACCCTTGGAAGAGA
>DBDH01000110.1 GCA_002293455.1 Treponema sp. UBA937 | reverse complement strand
ATACAAGCACTTGAACGCACACAACCGATACTTCCGCTTCGCGCAGGGATTCCCGAAAGGCAGACGCATGATTACTTTCGACATGGGACAACAACCTTATTCGCGGCATTACAGGTTGCCAGCGGGAAAGTGATAGGGACATGCCGGCAAAGTCATAAAGCGGCAGATTATGTTGCATTCCTGAAAGAACTGGATAAAAAAGCACCAAAGAAAAAAGTACTGCATATCATAGCGGATAATTATGCATCGGATAAAGCGCCGGCGGTGAAGGAATATCTTGCGGGAAAGAAAGAGCGGTTTGTTGAACATTTTATACCGACGTATTCATCATGGTTAAATATGATAGAAAGATGGTTTGCGGAGATAACGAACAAACGGATACGGAGGGAAAGCTGGAGCAGTCTGAGAGAACTTGAGGAAGCAATAATGGATTACATAATACACTGGAACGAAATGAATCGGAAATTTACATGGACAAAAACCTTTGATAATGTCCAGAAATCCATTGAGAAAGCAAAGAACACTTTATGCTAATTGTATTTTACAGAACACTAGATATGGAAACATGGAGAGAACGAGATGAGGAGACAGGGCTGTATTACTATGGAGCGCGGTACCTGGATGCCAAGACAAGCAGGTGGTTGAGTACTGATCCTGCCTTAGGGGAGTATATTCCGGGGGCTCCTATCAACGATGAGGTGAAGAAAGCTAACCAGAACTTGCCGGGGATGGGTGGTGTTTTCAATACAGTTAATTTGCATCTGTACCACTATGCGGGGAACAATCCAATTAAATTTACTGATCCGACGGGAATGACTATTGAATGGGAACAGGGGGGAGGTGTTTCAGATAAAGAATTTGAGCGAGTTCAAGCGGCAGCAGAAGCATTGAAAAACTCTGGAACAGAAGCCGGAAATCGTTTTAAGGAAATGGAAGAAGATACAACACATACAGTAACAATCCATGTAACAGCGGAATCGCTTTCTGACTATGGCGGAGCATATGCAACAGCAAAAGATTCCTCTGGTGCCAGCAATGAAATGACAGGTAGTGGTACTGATGTATATATTTCTGCAAAAGTTCCCTTAGTAAACAGAAATAAATTATTAGGAGCCCGTCTTGCGCATGAAGTATCAGGACATGCACATGATAATTATAAGGGGACTAATGATATATATAAATATAGCGATGCGTGGGTATTACAGGAGACTGTTGGAAGAGCTGCCTCAGAAGAATATGCAGTTGGTATTGAAAATGAATATAGAGATTTTCTCGGTTTAGGACAGAGAAAGAGTTATTATTTACCAGCTGCTGGTAAATTTGCCCCAATGCCAATTTATGATCGTAATACAAAGACATGGGGGAAAAAATAAATGTTTAAACAGATTTTTTTATTTTGTATTTTAATGATGGGGCAGAGTTTGCTTTATACACAAACGATACAAGAAATAAGTTTTAAAAAACGAGATTTCTTGTATGAATTGTCTTTGCCATATCATTGTAATGAAAAACCAACAAGAATATTTACCGAAGACACAACACTTGCTATCAATATAAAAGAGTTCTTTATTGATGGGAAACAAATATTTCCTGAGGGAGGTAGTATTTTAGCAGAATTTATTCCTGTCATGAAGATTCGGAGAACAAGAAGAAATCAAAATGTGTTTTATATTACAACAAGATGGCTTCCGGGCTATAAAAATGAAGCGAGATGTATAGAGTGGATGGATTTAAGCAGTGGTTATAGTTATAAAATTCTAGAAGGCAGCAAAATTGTATTGATTCATTATAATGTGATATTGCCATTTCCATCTGCTAACGTGGAAAAATTAATTCACCGCCAAATCCCAGAGGGTTTTTATACGGAAGATTATTGGGTAAGAGTAAATTTAGACAATGATTTTATTTTATAAGGCCGAAGTGTCAACAAAATAAGAAACAAAGTATTTTTGATGAAACAGGTAACGGACGGTAGAACAGAAGAGAAGAAAACGAAGCAAAAGGAGAGTAAAAAGCCCAAAAAGAGGCACAAATCATGAATTTTGAACAGATCTTTCCCAAAAAGCAGAGTCAGGAGAAAGTGAAGGCAACGCACGGGTGACCGACACCGAAAAGTCCTCGAAGTATAGCGGACAATGGTAGTGTAAAACAGGCACGAGGGGGTAGTGGAAGCCACCGGAGGCAAAGCTGAGGAGGCTGGAGCGAGGGGGAGCCGAGAACATGAAGGCTGATGATAGCGAATAACGTTATCAGCTTTGATTTCTTGTGTTCCCCCATCTTATGTTAAACCCACGAGCGCGGAATACACGTACAACGGCCTTGGAGAACTGCTTGAAGCACGGGACGCGGCGGAGATGAAGTATCGGAGTGATTACCTGGGCCGAATGCAGTGGATAGAGTATCCCGATGGGGAAAAGGTAATATACGGATACAACTACGGCGGAGAGGTCGAGAGTGTTACGGGAGAGAAACAGGGAAAATCCTTCACCTATGTCGAGAAAGTCGGGTATGACGCATGGGGGGCAGCGGGTATACCTGAAAAGAGGAATCCGACCACTTGCGTTTCCCATTCTGGGCAAGTGGTCGGACTCCTCTTTTTTATCGCTCTTGCTTTTTCTCAAAGTGGGAAAATTCCATAGTAAAGGTAGCGCGGCCCTGGCTTACGGAACGAAGGGCTGTCATAAAGCCGAACATCTTTGCCATAGGAGCTTGAGCCTTTACATGATCCGCCGATATCTTTGAATCCATGCTTTGCACCATGCCGCCGCGCTGAACAACCAGGCTTATCACTTCGCCGACCGACTCTTTTGGAGAAATAAGATCAACCGCCATAATCGGCTCCAGAAGAATAGGATTCCCCTGCCTGCAGGCTTCGTCAAAGCCGAGACTGGAACAGGCTTCAAAGGCAAATTCGCTGCCGGTTAATTCGCTGTATTCAAGATTGGTTACCGTAACGCCAATATCAACGCAGGGATAGCCCAGCACAATTCCGGAAGCAAAAGCTGAACGGAATCCGCGTTCGACCGCGTCAAAAATTTCTTCGGGAATCTGTTTGTTTTTGAATGTGCAGGAATATTGATTTCCCGAACCTCTCGGCAGGGCTTCCACTTTGAACGTGATGCCCGCCTCGTTATCTTTTCCGGCAAGCGTTCGGGAAAATCGTTCAGTATGTTCCACGTTTTTACTGATAGATTCCCGGTAAGTTACCTGCGGATTCCCGACTCTTGCCGCGACATGATATTCTTTCAAAATCCGTGTTACAAGCACTTCCAGATGAAGTTCCCCCATGCCGGAAATGATGAGCTGCCCGGTTTCTTCGTTTTCTCTCGTTGTAAAAGTAGGATCCTCTTTGGAAAGGATTTCAAGGACACTTTTCAGCTTATCCTGTTCGCTCATCGTGCTGGGCTCTATCGAAACCGAAATAACTGGTTCGGGAAACTGCATTCTTTCAAGAAGAACAGGCCATCCTTCAGAACCGATAGTATCCCCTGTCTGGGCAAACTTCATCCCGATGATTACGCCGATGTCGCCCGCGCTCAGTTCATCCAAAGGATCGGATTTATTTGAGTGCATTCGGAGTATCCGGTTTGCCCGTTCCCGTTTTTTCTTGCCGACATTGAAGACCGCGGTTCCCGGTTTTATCGCGCCGGAATACATCCTCACATAACAAAGACTGCCCGCTTCTCTATCATTCTGAATCTTGAAAACCAAACCCAAAGGCTGCGCGGAAGGATCACAGGGAATTTCAATGTTGGTATCTTTTTTAAGATGATGCCCGATAGCCGGAACAACCTCGTCCGGTGCGGGAAGATACGATACAATCCCATCGATTAGCGGTTGAACCCCGATGTTTCTGCGCGACGCTCCGCAGAATACCGGCAAGATCGATCTTTTTAATACCGCTTTCCGCAGTTCTTTTTTGATAAGATCAGCGGTGATTTCTTCGCCGCCAAGGTACAATTCGGTTATTTCATCAGATTCCGCGGAAAGAGCGTCGATCAGTTTTTCCCGCCATTCTTTGGCCAATGCTTCAAAATCCGCGCTGATTGGAGCGTTCACCATTTTTTCGCCTTCGGTAGACGCGTCCCAGCGGATTTCCTTCATTTCTATTAGATCGATAACCCCTTCAAAGGTACTTTCCCTTCCGATGGGAAGCTGAAGCGCTACAGGATTTGCCGCAAGTTTTGCCCGGACATCATCCAAAACCGGGAAAAAATCCGCTCCAATCCGGTCCATCTTATTCACGTACCCAATGCAGGGAACATGGTAATGTTCCGCCTGGTGCCACACGGTTTCTGTTTGAGGCTCGACGCCGCGGACGGCATCGAAAATCGCGACAGCTCCGTCCAGAACGCGAAGACTGCGCTCAACTTCCGCGGTAAAATCAACGTGGCCGGGAGTATCGATAATATTGATTTGAAAACCGTTCCAATAGGTGGTGGTTGCGGCGCTCTGAATGGTAATTCCCCGCTCCTGCTCCTGCTCCATCCAATCCATGATCGCTTCGCCGTCGTCCACTTCCCCTATCTTATGGCTTTTTCCCGTATAGTAGAGTATTCGTTCTGTCGTGGTTGTCTTTCCGGCATCAATATGCGCCATAATGCCGATATTTCTCATGGATGCAAGTGTCATGTCAGGATCTCCCAAATAATCATCTGCCGTTATTTTATCGAAAAACGAGGACCTTATGAAGCCCCCGAAAACCGGATTAACCAGCCAATGAGACAAATTTATACCACAAAAACCTAAAGCCCAAAGAAAAAGGAATGAAGATGAGGAAAAGCCCCGCCGATTTTAGAGACGAGGCTTGTGTTACTTAGCAGAACAATAATATTATTCGCGCGTTATCGCCCGCCAAAACGTTCAGTAGCCAGCAAGATTCCGGCAAGAACCATAAGGTGTGTGCTAAACGGCAGCAGCCAATCGATAAAATTGCCGTCTCCAAAGTTTTGAAGTCCGGGAATAATATCCATCATTAAGATCAATACAAGCCAAACAACAGCAAGAACCATCAAAATCAAATCCATCGGTAAAGGAAGATTGATATTGAAAAGCCTTAAAAGAATAAAAACACCCGCCGCTATTGCGAAGACCGCAAGAATAATAACCACGACGTTTGTAGCGTCGCCTCTTCCTAATAACCCTATTACCGCTTTACGGATTTCAGATGAATCAAACCATCTGTTATTGAATCCCAGAATTCCCGCACAGAAAAGGTAACAAGCAACCGCAATATTCATTAAGAACATACCAATACCTTGCTTCATTTCATCCTCCAAAAAACAATCCAAACTTTTAACCGCAAACGCAGTTTTCCTAATTATAAGATTATTTAATCGAAAAGTAAAGATTCATTGTTTTTTTAACGTTTTTATTCTGAAATCTGGCTTTTGAAAACAAGAATTTTGTGATATAGTTATTCTTGATATCTTATTGAGGGTGCGAACAATTTTTTAGGAGTATTATGATGATTATGAAAAGAATGGGAATAATCGTTATTTTGATGAGCATGTTAACCGGATGCGCTACCATGAGGGGCGGCTTATCAAATTATGAGCCGACGGCCATTGTATCAATAATGTCTAATAGAGTGATACCTTGGGAAGGCGAAGAAGAAAGTGCGGATGGTCTGCTCGACAATTTTATTAGAGATAAGATTCTTCCAAACAGGACCGCCGGAAAAGTGACTCAATCCACAGCTGATGATCTTATTGAAGAAGCGGGACATATTGTGTTTGATGTGCTTAGCCAGTCAGGGATCGCGTCAATTGTTCCCCCCGCGGATGTGCTTGAAACTCCCGCTTATTTTCGCGCAAAAACTAATGCGCGTGCAGAATCTTCCGGGCTTGTAAAACCAGCAGCCTACAAATTTATCAATAACGCGGATAAAGATTTAGCGGTCAATCTTGCCCTTGAAGAAGGCATCAAAAGTACCTTGTATTTGGATTTTACCTTTAGTAAAAATTTCGCCAGCGGTTTTATGAAAAGCGGTTCCATGACGGCAAAAGTCATCATGACGATAACGCTTCTCGACGAAACCGGGAACAAACTCTACTTTAGGTCTCATGAATATTTGAGTACAAACAGAATTGAAGTTGTAAGTGCCGCCTACAATGAAGATGAATTGATGAATCTTTTCCGCGAAGCATTGTACGATGCGGCGTCAGATTTGGTAAACATAATGATGAAGGGGAAATAATGTCTTAAGATCATTCAACAGATTGAAAGACAGATGGTTCGCCGGAATCAAGAAGTATAATTTGGTTTCGGCCCCGGTTCTTTGCTTCATATAAGGCCTGATCTGCCTTTTGATAGAGTTCATCCGCCGAATCCATTGAACCGCCCCGGAGAATATAGAGGCCATAGCTTGCTGTAATATAGGACGTTGTGTTGGATTTAACATGAGGAATCCGGAGATCATTAATCATCTGTTTGAGTTTCAGCGCTAAACGTTCCGCTTCGGTTAACCGGTTTTCTATCCAAAGGATGATAAACTCTTCGCCTCCAACTCGGGCCGCAAAAACCAATTCTTCCTGAACGAGTTTTTTCAAAATATTGCCAATCATTTTTAGTACAAGATCGCCCTGGGCATGGCCATAAAAATCGTTATAGTCTTTAAAATGATCTACATCCATCATGATAACACAAATAGTTTGATGTACATGCTGGCAAACAGAAGTGTATAATGTTACAGAATTTAAAAAATCCCGGCGGTTGCTTAATCCGGTTAACTCATCCTTTATGCTTTGTTCCTTAAACCGGCTGCGTTCTTCTTCAAGTTTTTTCGCGGTAAGCATTTCCCGAATCACGATGTAACTGGCATACCAGCTAAAGGTCATTCCCACAACACCTGCGGCAACCCCGTTTACCAATGTTACTTCTAAAGTTCCCAATTGATCAAAATGTAAGCTAAAAAAACAAAGCAATCCCAGAACGGTAATATTCAGAAACAGGTTCCAAATTGGATCAAAAATGAATAAAATCTGGGAAAATACCAGAAAAATATAAAAATTAACTGCCGGAATTGTGTATGCGGATAAAACCGCTATATAAACTCCAAAGGAAAGCAGGGAAAAAAACAAGACGCAATAAACGGTAAAATTACGATCTTTGGCAGTGTTCGGATTTTTGCGCTGATAAGTTGCATAGAAAAAAATGCTGGCCTGAATGATCACAACAACAATAAACGCGAGAGATTTCCATAAATTTTTTTCAATGAACACAGGAAAAAAAATAAAACCGACAAGAAGAGCAACCGCTAAAAGGCTTGTTATCCGCAGGATGCCAATATTATGAGATTGAATTTGAGGAAAACAAGACCTTAGAGCATCCGGCGCAAAAGAATAGTATCTCCAATTTTTCCACAACGTTTTAAAATATTTTCCCACAACGACTATCCTTATAATTCGTTACCCCAAAGCCTGATTAATTCAATGATCAGCCGTGACGCGGAAAGCATATCATCCACGGCGGCCCATTCAATGCAACTATGAAAATTCCTTCCTCCGGCAAAAATATTCGGCGTGGGAATACCCAATTCGGTAAGCCTTGCCCCGTCAGTACCTCCCCGGATTGGCTTGGGATTGCAGGTAATTCCCAGATTTTCCGCCGCCTGTTTCAAAATATTGAAAACCTTGGGCTGATCATCAATCTTTTTCTTCATGTTATAATACTGAAGTTTCGATTCAATGGAAACCGCGCCGCCGGGAAATTGGGCCTCTATCGTTTTGGCAAAAAGTTTTAAATTTTCTATGCGCTTAAGCGCTTTGTCATGATCAAAATCGCGGATAAAAACTTCCAGCGTTGCTTCCCCTAACGTTCCCTTGATTTCCGTGGGACAATAATAACCGTAATAAGCATCGGTGGATTCAGGACTTTCCGATCTGGGTAAAAGCGCCGCAAAATGCGCCGCCATAAGAACCGCGTTTGCCAATTCTCCCCTGGCGCTGCCCAGGTGAATAACTTTTCCGGTAAATACCGCGTTCACAGCATACGCGTTGAAACATTCATATTCCAATTCGCCGATTGGTCCACCGTCAAGCGTATAGGCTGCGGCGGACGCAATCTTTTCCAAAGGAAAATCCGGGAGTCCTTTTCCGGTTTCTTCATCCGGAGTAAAAATAAGTTCTACAGGACCATGAGACAATTCAGGATGTTTTAAAAGATATTCCGCCGCGCCGATAATTTCCGCGATTCCGGCTTTATCATCGGCTCCTAAAAGCGTTGTACCGTCGGTATGAATAATATCCGTACCTTTTTGTTCGGCGAGATCAACATCAACTTTGGGATCCAAAGAAAAGCCGCCCGCAAGATGTATTGGTTCACCGTCGTAATTCTTCACCAAAATGGCCTTCACATCTTTGCCGGGAACATCATCGGCAGTGTCCAGATGTGCCATAAATCCCACAGCCGGGTAATCTTCCTTTCCGGAAGAGGCCGGAATCCGGGCGATTACATAACACGGAAGAACCAATTCCACATCATCAATGCCCAATCCTTTGAGTTCTCTTACCAAGGCTTTCGCCAGATCGATCTGGCCGGGTGTGGAAGGCGTTTCAGCAATATGATGATCGCTCGTTGTCCAATACCGGACATACTTGAGAAAACGAGGAACCACTAAGTCATATAATTCTTCGTTTGCAGGAAATATACTTTTCATTTATAACAAATATGAACTTCCTTCCGTGTTTTGTAAAGAGGATGTATTATTTTTTAAAACCCAACCGGGACTTGAAACAAGCTCCATTTACTTTTCAATTTCTATCGCTTTTGCCGGACATATCTCATGACAACAATAACAACGGATACATGTATTATAATCAATATGAACTTCTTTTCGATCTTTTTCTTGTATAAAACTCATAGCTTTTGAACCGCAAATCCGAATACAATCGCCGCAGCGAACGCATTTTTCATGTTGTATTATCGGTTTAGTCGCTTTTACTTCCCGCCGTTTACGGAAAAACCAAGGAAAAACGACATCCGATAAAACATTTTTATTTTTTTTGAAAGGAATCTTTTCAAAATCAGCGATTTTCAGCGAATTAACATCAACCCCGCAATAATCGATTTCGGAAAAATCATTCAGCCAATATTTTCGGGCTAACGCTTCTTTATTAACCGGAATCGCGTGTACAGGATAGCCGATAATTTCGCAGGCTGCCGCGTCTATAGCGAGCAGGTTCGATGAAGCTAAAACCAAGCCCACATGTTTAGGATATCCGGAACCGGGACCAGGGCCTTCCATCCCGATTACCGCGTCCATCAAGGCATAGGCTGGGTTTACCGCAAGGTTAAGATCAACAATCATGGCCGCAAAATCTTTCTGCCCGGGATAACGGACATGGTAAGGGCTTTTCATAAGGGAAGGAATTAAGCCGAATAGATTTTTCATCGCGCCGGTAAACAGCATCAATTGATGAGTTTTCAGCTTTGGCAGACTGATAATGTAGTCAACGTCACGTAAAATCTCACCGGCGGAAAATGATTTTTGTACTTTTCCTTCCGGGCAGAATACCTCCGCTTTGCCTTTGGTAAAATCCGCCCACTCGGCTCCCATCTTTTCGGTAACAGGCCCCAAGCCGCAGACTTTACCGGAAAATCCTGGTTTCTGGATGCCGGGGCTGTCCCCAACGAATACTTTTTCGGCGCCTTTTTCCCGCACAAGTTTTATCGCGGCTTCAAGAAAAACCGGATGCGTTGTTAAGGCCTTTTCAGGAGCCGTATCAAAGAGGATATTCGGTTTTAAGAGAACCCGCTTCCCGCGAACATCGAAATCTCCAGCCGTCTCAACCGCTTCGGACAAGGCTTTATATACAAGATTTACATCATAACTCGCACAACTTTGGATGCTGACTTTCTTATTCATAGTTTACCGTTCTTTGAGACACATTAATTCTACTTAAAATAATGTTGCTCTATCAAATAAATAAGATTCGCAAAAGATGGTAAGTCAATTTTGCTGATATCTCCCTTATAATGATACATCAACTTGATAAAACTTTCTCTGTAATGTACCGGCATAAGCAGGTTTTTATTACAAATCTCGCCATCCGCATGTTTATCCCATGCCTTAAACATCGAAGATAATAATGCGATTATAAAGTATTCATTTGCAAAATAAACATATTTACAGGGGTTTGCTTTTTTTGATTCCGCGGGAATATCAATATAAAACGGACTATACATTAAAAAAGCACGGATATAAATAGCTGCTATTTTATGATGATCTATATATGAAAGATTATCATTATCCCCAAAATTGAATGTTTTGAATTCATTAGCTGATGCGTGATATTCTTGAATTATCTTGCCGGGATTCTCAAAATCTCCAATTTCATCACTGAATTTCAAATGCTCACTACCAGGATATTGATTATTAGTCATATAGGATGAAAATCCAAGACATAAATTTCTTAAATCCGGTATCCATTTATCTGAATTGAAACGAGACACTTTTTTCTCCTATTTACAGACACAAAAGTTCATGGAAACAAAACAGAGAAACACAACACTATTCCTTCCTGTACAAACACGCAGAAGCCTATGGAAACAGAATAGGGAATTGCTTTATAGTAAATTTAACGGCAGACTTAAAGTCAACTATATCGGCAGGAGATGACGTATTTTTGAACTTCATCCCCTCATCAATATGTTCCAACTCAAAATCTGTCAAAGACTCTTTGGGATCTTTATTTGCAAGATCGAATCCTAACAAACTTTTATCAGCCATTTCTCAACACACCTCAAAAAAACGACTACCCTGCTTTACCCGCAGAGCTTGACTAAAAATAATACACTCTATCTCAAAAGTCAATATAAAATTTTCGTATTCCGCGTTCGTGCGTTTTGAAGCAGAAATAATTTCATGCTACCTTCTTCCAAAAGGCAGTATGTTTTGAAGCCCATCCCGAATAGCATCCCTTGCCTGATCTTTTGCCTGGTCTACAGCCTGATTAACCGCTTCTTCCGCGGCGCTCCGGAGCCTTTGCTCAAATTCAGCCTTCTTTTCCTCCAGGAGATTATTCATTCTGTTCAGCGCGGCTTCATCTCCCTTAACGATGGCCAAAATCTCATCAAGATCAACTTTTTCCGCCAACGTTCCTTCCAGGTTCTTGGAAACATAGTCCCTTACAACTTGTTCAATCTGTTGGAGAGCCTGTTGTACATATCGTTCGGCAGTCCGCCTTACAACATTTGTAACCAACTGAGCAAGGTTTGTGTCCAGCGTAAACCGGTCATCTCCGTCTTTAATGTAATCATAACCTATTTCTAAATCTATCGAAGATATTGCATTACGGTCCCGAAGCACTTCGTCAATCGCATTCGCCAGCGTTCCTTCAGGGTTAAGCACTTCGGCTTGGGTAATGGAAACATCTCCGCCGCCGGAAACATTCCCGGATTTTGCGCCATCAAACGCAACAGAAAAATTCGCGACGCCTTTAAAGCCGCCGATTCCGGCTTCTTTAAGATAATCGCCAAGGCTGAACGCAAAGCCGCTTCCGGCGACCGATACCGCAAAAAGATCATCTGACGCGGTTCTGAAATCCGCGCTGGCTTGTGTGACTATTTCAATCGGGTTCGTTCTGACTTCCTTTGCGGTAAATGCTAGGCTGGTTGCTTCGTTTGACAAATCAGGATCGGAACTGATGCCTTTAATCTCGATGCCCCAATTCCAATCGTTCAGCGTAAAGTCCGACGCCATAGTGCCAATATAAAAACGAGGATACTGTCTTGTGGGGAAATAAACTGTCCGTCCTTCAAAGGAGGGTTCTTCGGGTTCTTCCGGTTTTTCTTCCTCTTTTTCCGATGTTGGAAGCTGCGCCGATGCATCCTTCAACTTTTGCAGCGCGTTCAGCGCAATCATCCCATAATCCATGTATTGTTCCGCCTGCCCGGACAATATTTCCCGAATAGAAGGCTCCAAAGCGCTGAAAGCCGCGCCGCCCTGTAAATCAACATAGGACTTCAGATGATCAATATCATTGGTGATGGTGTTCCGGGCGCTTTGTTCCAGGTTTCTTGCCGTATTCACATCTTCTTCAACAGCCTTAACCAAGCCGGAAGCATCGTCTACCGCGCCTTTTACCGAATTCACCAAATCAACAATGTCTCTTATCGCGGCAGTGATGTTTTCCGCGTTGTTCATTTGATTCATGTCAATGGCGAGAATCGGAGCGGCTTTATCCTGCAATTCCTGCGTACGATTTTTTATCGATTCAATTTGTCCCTCCCATTTTGCAACCGCATCGTTATAGGCTTTTGCCGCGGTTTCATAGGCTTTTGGCGTGGATAGTTTATCATATTCACGTTCCAGAAGGGCTTGGGCGTCAAAGTTCTGAAAATCGATTAAAGGCGGCATATCCGCTTTGGGTTTTTTCGGCGGAGGCGGCGGAGCTTCTCTGTTCGGAAGCGCTCCGGAAACGGCACGGTCTGTACCAAATTGAATGGAATCGGCACGGATTTCCTCAATATTGACTTTTCCAAAAAGAATCGCCCGCGGATTCATGCGGAATTCGGTGTGCCCCATTTCCACGATATTTTTCATGGGAGAATCTTTGTTGGCTACGGTTAATGAATCAATCTTTACCTGCATGTTCGTCAGGCTTAAATGGAAACCATAGACATCGGACTTTGCCTCAAAAATAAGTTCCAAACCGCTTTCTACGGCTCTTTCCAGCAGAGGATTCATCAAGACGGTAACGAAAAAAACGAGACCGCCGACAATAACGGCCGCAAGCACAAGCGGAACAACTTTCACGCTGCCCTTCCGGTTGATTTTGATCGCCTTTAAGAGCGCTTTCAGTTTTTTGACGGTTTTATCATCAGGATTATCTTTCAGATGATATACGCCATCCGTCAAATTAAAACATCCTGTAAAGAACTTTTTATCTCCGGGATGCTCGATATACTTTAAAAACTTCTTGTTAAATTTTTTTTCTTTGATGGGCTTTCGGAACGGTCCGGGTGCTTTTTTTGCCATATTTAGTCCTTATCTTAGTGCGTTGTCTGCGTGTCGATAGCTTTTCCGATCAATCCGCCAATCTTTGAAATGATGGGAACCCTTTTTAGATTTTGGACAATCTTGTTGTCTCGAATTTTCGGAGCGATGGTATTTCGGTAGAAAGGGACAAAAAGTCTCATCAAAATATAGGCGGGAATGAAGAGTCCGACACCCGCGCAAAATCCCCCCATTACCAGGGTGTTGTTAAATTTGGTAAAAGGCACAAACGGAGTATTGCTTAACGTGATAAAAACGGGACGAAGGCTTTCAAGATTCAGTACCCACCAACCCAGAGAATCCAGCGGCATGACAAATAAAGGCAAAAGGAGTTTTACCACCGCCAGAACAAAGAATTTTGTCCCATGATGGTGCTTAAGAAAAAAAGAGATAAGAAACAGCACGACCCACAGAAGATTCTTCGCCGGAACCAACGCCAGGAGCAATCCCCAGGAAAAGCCCGCCGCTATCTGACTTGCCTTAATATTTCCGTTGAGAGCAACAATCAATTTTGCAATAATCTGTATCATACGTATTACTATATATTATAAATTCTGATTTGTCACCAAAAAAATCTTTTCAATTGCGATAAATTTATTCAAAAGCGGCTGTCTTTAGGCTCCTATCAATCTATACCGATGGCCTTCCTCAGGCGGGCAACTGTTCTTGCCGCGATAGGTCTTGCCTTGTCCGCGCCTTGTTTCAGAATATCATCGAGCTTTTTGGGGTCATCCATAATCGCGTTAAAGCGTTCCCGTAAAGGAGTTACTTCCCGGTTAACCACCTGGAAGAGCGCGTCTTTTGCTTCGCCCCAGCCCATTCCTCCGGCACGGTAACGGTCCGCGAGGGCTTTCTGCTCATCAGCGGAAGCGAATAACTTAAACAATTGATAAATCTGGGAAGATTCAGGGTCTTTGGGTTCATCAACGCCTTGGGAGTTCGTAACAATTCTCATGATGAGTTTTTTAAGCTGGTTTTCGGGGATAAAGAGCGGAATCGTATTGTTGTAACTTTTGCTCATCTTTCTGCCGTCCAGCCCCGGAACGACGGCAACCTGTTCCTGCACCGATGCTTCCGGAACAACAAGAAGATCCTTCTTATAGTTAAAGTTGAGGGCTTGAGCTATATCCTGCGCCATCTCCACGTGTTGAACCTGGTCCCTTCCGACCGGAACGACATTTGAATCGAAGAGCAGAATATCCGCCGCCATAAGAACTGGGTAAGTATACAAACCCATGTTGATGCCCGCGTCAGAATCACTTTGTTTTTCGATATTTTCCTGGACCGACGCTTTATAGGCGTGAGCGCGGTTCATAAGCCCTTTGGCGGTAAAAGCCATCAATATGGTAGTAAGCTCAAATACTTCGGGAATAGCGCTTTGGCGGTAAAAAATCACTTCGTCAGGATTAAGACCGCCGGCGAGCCAGCCGGCCGCAACTTCGCGGATAAGGGACGAAAGCTGTTTTGGGTCTTTTATCAAGTTCAATGAATGATAATCCGCAATAAAATACCGGGCGTCGTAGGTTTTAGCCAATTCCACGGCAGGCTTAATAGCGCCAAAATAATTACCAATATGAAGCTGCCCGGTCGGTTTAATACCCGTCAGCGAAATCTTTTTCATGCTCAACTCCGAAAAATAAGGGACTGTTCCCCAAATGTAAAAAGGGACAAGCCCTGCATTTATTGTAGCTGAATTGAATATGAACGAAAAGAGGGCTGTTGAATAAGCTAAACAGCCCCTTTCCCAAAGTTTATTCGTGTTGAGGGTTTAATACCCTCTGCCTGCCATGCAGGCGATAGCTCTGCGGCGAGGTATGTTGATTGGAACAACATGAAACTTCTTGTTAAGGAGATTACCAATACTTATAAAGCCATTCACTCGATAGATGTTGCATGATAGGGGACATTTCTACTTTCACTTGACAAGTACCAAAAAAATCCTTGACAAATATAAACTCTCATCGCATTCTTATTTGCATGATAGACGCGCATATTCACATTGAAAGAGGTCCATATACAAAAGAGTGGATTGATCATTTTGTGAGACAAGCTCTTTATATGAATCTCGATGAGATTTGGATTTTAGAGCATTGCTATCGGTTTCGTGAATTTGTCCCAATGTACGATGGTGTATGTAACTACAGCAGATACATCGATCATTGGTTTCGTGAAACAGCCGGCGTTCTTGAACTTTCCGATTATTTAAGATTGATTGACGAAATAAGAAATTCAAATCCCGCAATGAAGATTAATTTTGGACTTGAAGTCTGCTATTTTCATCAATTTGAAGAATTCGTTTATCAACACACAAAGAATTTAGAACTTGACTTTATTGTTGGGAGTGTTCATTTTGTTGACAATTTTGCTTTTGACCACAAAAGAGAACATTGGAACACGGTTGATGTGGATACGATTTTCAGACGATATTTTGATGTATCAATTGAACTTGCAAAGAGCGGCATTTTCGATGGTATTGCTCATCCGGACAGCATAAAATTATTCGGTCATAGACCATCATTTTCACAAGAAAAAGCATAAAGTACAGATAGTAACAGCTTCCGACGCGCATTGTCCTGAAGATGTCGGAGCGAACATCATCGAGATGACATACGCCTTACAGAGGAAGAACAAAAATGAAAAAGAATAAAATAGTTTTTTCCGTCATAGCGGCATCGCTTGTTATAATCATTTTAATCGTTATATTGAATGTTACACATGTATGGAAAAACTATAAATACCGCATCTTTGCGGCTGATCATCTTGAATTATCAAACGGGCATACATCATTATTTTGGTTTGATGTTGTTCATTCAAATAATCCCCGCGATATAATGTTCAAGGATTTGGAATCATTGTTAACAGAAAACGAGCCTGATTTGGTTTTAGTAGAAGGCGGATATAATACATTTCAGGGAAGCAGGGAAACCGCAATTGCCGAAGGGGAATCCGCTTTTGCGGCATATATTGCCAAACAGAATGGAATACTTGTTGAGGACATTGAACCGCCGTTTGCAAAACAAATTGCATATCTTCAAACAAAATATGATCCCGATGCAATACTTGCAATGTACTTGCTCCGGCAGATAGGTTCAGAATCTTTGATGCAGGAAGAACACAATATTAATTTCTGTGACAATCTGGAAAACATGACATATTTTTTAATCGAGAACGGACTGAATTATCAAAATGTAAACACTGGTAATATTTTGGCAACACTCAACCGGTTTTTACCGGAACCGATCAATGACCAGAATTGGCGCGGCCTGAAAGTTTATCAAATATATGCAAAAAACAAAGGTATCATTCATACGATATACGATGATATTACAAGTTATAGGAATATGTATCTTGTAGAACTGGTACAACAAAAAACTCATTGTGATAAAATATTCATCGTGATGGGCGGTCAGCATTTAAAAGATACAAAAAGGCAATTGCAGGATATGTATTCTTATTAGGGCACTCCCCGCCCATTAAAAAGAATGTAGTATACATTTTTCTTTGTTTTATAACTAATGATAAATTTTTTTTAACGGATGTGTTTTTAGGAACAAAGTATGATATACTTGTTACGAAGGAGATATAGCAATATGAAGTATTGTTACATTTTTTTGGCAGTATTACTACTTACGGGGTGTGTGGAGTATTATCAGGATACATACCGGGTTTATTATCACAGCGGTGAAGCAACGAGCGGTCAACCGCCGTCGGATTCTGAGAAATATCATTCGGGTGATTCTGTAATGCTTCTTGGCCGCGGAACACTTGAAAAAAATGATTATAATTTTTTGGGATGGCGGTATGATTCTCAATATGATTACACAAACACTATTCTCAGTCCTGGAAATCAAATTACTATGCAATGGATGGACATTAATCTATATCCCATTTGGGACGATGGTCTTGATGGTCCGTTTGAGTTCAAAATAGAAAACAACGAAGCGAAAATTACCGGGTATACAGGGTTTAGGTATGGTGCTGGGTCTGTTGTCATTCCGGAAACGCTGCAAGGTAAACCGGTTACCAGTATTGGCAACAGTGTTTTCGATAATGTATCCATATCGGAAGTGGTTTTACAGAAAAATTTGAAACACATCGGTATTGGAACATTTGCTTATAACGATATTACTCTTGTGGTTATTCCTTCTTCCGTTGAAACTATCGGAATAAATGCTTTTAGCAATAATAGTTTGAAAAAAATTACGTTCTCGGCTGAAACCAATTTACAGAGTATATCTTCGTATGCATTTGCCTTTAATGAGTTAATGACTATAACTATTCCTGACAGCATTACAACGATAGGGATAGGTGCTTTTCATGAAAATGATCTTAGTCAGATAACAATCGGGGCCGGTGTTACTATCGAAGACGATACCGCTTTTGGCACAAATGGTTCTTCTTTCCGTGCGGTCTACGATATCGAGAAAAAAGCGGGACTGTATATCTATGCGGGGAACGATACATGGAGCTATTTTTCTGATTTATGGTAAGTAAAAAGAGCCTCTTGTAAAACTCCAACCCCGATAGCAGTGCTTTCGGGGTTTTTTCATTTGGTTCAAACGCTTAGACCTTTAACTCGAAAAACGTTTCTTTTGTTCCTAATTCCCTTTCGATGAGCATATCCAATCGGCGGGTTTCTATTGATATTCCTGCCTGTTCTTTCAAATTTTCACTGATCAGAACTTTTGCTTCATATTTATGTGAAAGGCTTGATAACAATCTTGCCTTCACAACCGCGTGGCCAAAAGCGGAATATCCCGACGCATCGGAATACGTAAAAGCGCACTCACCGCAGTCGATGCCGAAGTTCCAGTTCTCAACATCAGCTTTTCGTTTCATGATTTCTGTTACAGCGGAAATGGCTTTATTCGCGGGATTAACTTTTCCATCATCATTGGGATTGTTCATGTACTGATGAGAAACACCCGCGTTCCACAAAGCCGATCTTTCCAGCGGAGAGCCAAAGGCCGCCAGAACCAAATCGCCATCGCCCCCGATAATTACGGCTCCGGCATCCTTAAACAGGCGGGAAACTTCATCCCGGAATTTACGAACAGCCAGCGCCGCCATAATGGGACTATCCTTGCTTTCGGCTGTGTTCACCGAGCGGCTTCTGACAGCCGTTATTGCCGAATACGAAGTAATTGTTTCCCAGGGTTCGGGGCCGGTCCTCTTGATAATCTTTTTCAGTGCCGCGGATGAAACATAGGGACTATAAGCACGGTGCAGGTCCAAGGCAAGCCGGCGTTTGTTTATCAAGCCCATCATCACAGAAATAAACGAAGTAAACAAAAGCGTTCCCGCGGGAATTACGGGATGTATCCACAAATTCCAGTAAACAAAGAGCGATGAGAAAAAAATGACGCTTAAAACGGCGGCAAGAATTCCCAATAATATCGTTACGATTGTGTTGGTGTCCCGGATAAAAAAAGAAAGGAAAAAGATCCAAAGAAAAATCCAAAAGATTATCTGCATATCATCTACCGGGGTAATGGTGTTTCCGGTCAAAAAGATATTGGCAAAATGTGCCGCCGCTTCGGGTTCTCCCGGGTTTCCGGAAGCGCCTCTGCCCCATGAAGAAAGTCTTGATCCAAGGGGACCCAATATGCAGAATGCGCCGCCCAATTCCTTTTCAAGGTTTTTTCTGTATTCAGAAACATTGTTATAAGCGTCACGGCATTTCTGAAATGTTTTTATCAAAGCATTTCTCATGGAAACAAGCTCTGCTTTGGCGGATTCCTCCAGCTCTTCTAACGCGATTAATTCCTCGTATTGTGTAACAAGATTTGTTTCAACACCGCTATGAAAAAAATCATTTACGCCGTCAAAATAGTCATTGCGGGCATCAATCCAGGCCTGGGTTGTTTCGGGGCCCGGTTCTCTGAAAAGATCATCTTTCATTGCGTTGGCATATCGATATAACGCGGTAGGATGTTTTTCCGGTTCAAGTTGATCATAATATCCCAGCGTTTCCATTTCTTCGAACTTTTGAAAAAGAAGCTTATCCAGTTCATCGTATTTGATGAAATCATTTAAACGGAAGCGCCGGAACTCAAGATCTTTTTCGAGGCCATCCAGGAGCAAAGCTCCGTTTTTATCCGCCGGAAAAAACATGTCTCTGTTTTCAAAACCCCGTCCCCGCATTCTTGTAAACAACAAGCCAAAATCGGTGAACTGAACTTCACGCGGATTCAGCCTGGCTTTTATTGCGTCGTACATCAAATACGTTGATTCGCTTCCGTTTTCATGTTGAATAACAGGAGCGATTCTGCGCAGTACTCCGTCCGAATCGGGATGATATGTGCTATACCGGTTTGTTTGAAACGGCTCTGAAACGGTCTCTTCATCATCTTGAGATTGATACACGGCAACACGAACATTCTCTCCCATCAAAACATCGGGTTTGATTCGGACCGCGTCTTCAAAAAAACGGACGCCTGCTAATTCCTGTTCAGAAACCGAATACACAAGCCGGTCTTTTCCCCGGTCAATCAAGGCGATAAGTTCGTCTACGTAAGATTCCGATTCCAAAGGCGAAATCGATCCGGTGCGGATTCCCTGGAATAAATTACCGATGTTATCTTCAATCCTGCTGAATTCCGCGGTTACCTGCGAGATAATTTCCCTGTCTCTTTCCGGTCCGCCGGAGGAAATCCCCAACACGGAAGTTTGAATAAGCGCCGGCCCGGCATTAACTTCGGTAAGAGTCATGAGTACCGAAGCGATAAGCGCGGGATCCGCGATGTTGGCGGAACCGAATCCCTGGGCGGTATCAATCAACACAAGTTCGGATGAAATCGCGGGAACCTTTCTGCGGGACATAAGAAAATCGTACACAAAGCCCAAACGGGGACCGGAAAAATACCATATCAAAAGATAGCCAAAACCAAGACTGAGAATAATCGAACATAGCATTCTGACTAACGATTTTCTTATATACATATATTCCAATCAACGCGGCGTTATTGTTTTAACCACTCATTGATAAACTGCAGGGCATACTGCTGAATGCCGTCAAAGTAAGCATCAATAAAATATGACAGATTTTTTCCCACATATCTGAAATGCCAGCTCTCCCAGGAATAACCTGTTACATCTTCAAAATCTTTGGGAAAGGAAAGACTCCAACCGTAAGCGCTTGCGTTTTCGGCCATCCACAAACCGGCCTTGCTTTCGGCAAAATCATTTGTGATGGAACCGAAATCCGCAGCAAGACCAAGCTGATGCTGGCTTTCACCGGGTTTTGCGGAAACTCTGTTTGCTTCAAGTTCTCCCAATTCCGCGGCATTTCTTGCGTAAACCTGTTTTTGATACGCAAACGACCGATACGTCGATGAAACCAGCAGCGTTATTCCGTCCGCTCCGGCAGCGGCAGCCATTTCTTCCAAGGCGTCCGCGGCGGCTTTGCGAAGGCTTAAATCACCGCGGTTCAATAAATAAGACACATCATCTTTTATTTCGGACAGCTGAATCAAATCGTTTGGCGCGTAATCCGAAGGAAGCGGATGTTGTTTATCAACGAGTACATACAAATACGGATCTTCCTGCAGCACGGCTAAAAGATCCATGATAAAAGAAGGATCGGCGCCGGCATTATCATGGATTGATTTTGCCATAGCTTCCGGCAGGCCCGCGCGGGAAAGGATTTCCCGCAATTGGAGATTAAAAACCGTTTCCTCAGAGGAATTATTTGTATCATCATTCATCGGCAGAGCCTCAATCGTCCCGGAGAAATTTTCCTCCGGCGCCGCTTGTTTTGTACAGGCAAAAGCTAAAAAAAACGTAAACAGCAATACCGCACAAACAAGGAATTGTCTTTTCATCATACACCATCACTCACATTGAACACGAAGATTTATTTTTTATCATATTTTCCGACGAAATTTTGTGAAAAAATGAAATGGTCCCGGCTGGTTCCGGCGTACACAATAATCCGCATGGATAAAAATTTTCCAATCCAAGCATCAATATCATCATGGGGAATTCCCATGTTACTGTTTATCCATATCCGAAGTTCTCTTACGGAAATTTTATAATGTCCATTGGGGAGCTTTTCCCCAAACTCGGCAGCGAAGCGCGCCATACCGGACAAGATTCTGTCGCGGGGAGATGTAACAATTAATGCTTCTAACTGCTGATTCGTATTTCTAATCCGGCTGGAAAGTATCTTGATTATTTTGAGGGCAAAGTTTCCGTTCGTCAGGATCATTTTTTCAAAAGATTTGCCGTCTATAACAAGCACCTTGGTGGGAGCCATCGCCACAGCGGACGCGGAACGGGGACTTCCATCGATAAGGGCCATTTCTCCAAAGAATTCGCTGGACTTGGAGATTGTTTTAAGGACAACCTCACCTTTTTCGACTTTCTTTTTAAGATCGACCATGCCTTCCTGGAGAATATACATTACATCCCCAAGATCGCCTTCGCGGAAAATTATTTCTCCTTTGATAAACTCTTTACTTTCCATAATGAGATATCATTACAATACCGTATTAGAGAATAACAGGCAAGAACCTTACTGCCAAAGAAAAAAGAGCAAAGAGAAAGGACTTCACTTTGCTCTTTATGCTTAATACTTTTTCCTTATTCGACCTTAAAGCGGGCGATGCCCTCCACCAACACTTCGATATTCTCGCGGTTCTTGACGCTGATTTCGTTTACATGATTCACCGCTATAATGATTTGATCCGCTCCTGCTGCCATTTCGTTCATCCCGCCCGATATTTCCTGCGTTATCAGTTCCAGGTTTTTGCTCTCGCTGATAACTTCTGTCGATCCTTCCAGCATTTCCACCGATCCGCCCTTTACCTGCTGTGTTACCTCGTTCAGGAAACCAATCGCTTCAAGTATCTGCTTGCTTCCCTGGCCCTGTTCTTCCATAGCGTTCCGGATGTTTTCTTCCTGTTCCGCCACAACCCCGATTTTTTTGTCAATATCCTCAAATTTTTTCAACACGTTATCTGTTGACTGTGAAATCTTGTCAATCGATGCTTTTATCTTCTTCAACACTGTGCTGATCGTCTTGGATTGTTCGCTTGAATTCTCGGCCAGCTTGCGGATTTCATCCGCCACTACCGCAAAGCCTTTCCCCGCTTCGCCCGCGTGCGCCGCCTCAATCGCCGCGTTCATCGACAACAGATTCGTTTGGCTCGCGATATTTTCCATCACCGAATTGATTTCCAACAGTCCTTCCGATTCTCGCGCAATCTCCTGTATATCGGAGGCAACATCCTGCAAGCCTTCATGCCCCGTTTCCGACGATTGTGTGAGTTCACTGACATTTTCGGCATTCTTCATCAATGTCTGCGTTACCGACTGAATATTCGCCAGCATTTCCTCTATCGCGGATGACGACTGCGTCACACTGTCCGTTTGCTTTTCCACATGCATATTGAGCTTATCGATGTTCACCGTAATCTGCTCCATCGTTGCGTTCGTTTCGGTAACGCTCGCACTCTGGTTGATTACCCGCGTTTTGATACCTTGAAGATTTGCCGTAATCTGGTTTACCGCAGCCGCGGTTTCCGTCATGTTGGAAGAAAGATCGACCCCGATTTCGGACAATGATCCCGCCTGCTGCTTGATCATCATTACCAGATTTTTCAAATTGGACACCGTTTCGTTGAAATACCGCGCAAGATCGCCTACTTCGTCTTTGGATGCGATGTCAGTGGTATGCGTCAAATCCCCTTCGCCGAGATACTGCATAACGTCCCGTAAATGCTGAATCGGACGCGCGATAGAACGCGCAAGAATGATACCTGCTCCGACTCCTAACGCCGCGGCGGCTCCCATGATAATAAACAGAACGGTGCGCATCGCGTATACCGCGGCCAACAGCGCGCTCCTTTCGGAACTTACCACAATGTACATGTTCTGTCCGGGAACCTCAGTAAAGCCGCAGAGCCGCGTTTTCCCCTGATAGTCGTAGACGATGGAACCATGCTTTTCCCGCATGATTGTCTGAAACGCGTTGGCTATAGACTGAACGGAAGGGTCGGTTTTCGCTTGTTCGATAAAGTTGGTTCCGGCATCTACCATTTCGGGATTCACCGCGTGAGCGATAATGGTTCCCGCTCCGTTGATCATATAGGCATAACCGCCGGCCCGCACCTTAATCGATTTCATAAGATCGCTGAAAGCCAGGGCGTTTGTCCGGGCTAAAATCCCGCCGAGAATCCACGACCATCTATTGTCCCTAATAGGTACCGTGTAGTTGAGAATGGGGAAAGCGATGGGAACCGCACTTTGGGCGGATGTCATGATTTCCGAAAGCCCCAAACCGCCTGCGAGCGCTACCTGCACATAATCACGTCCCGCAAGATTCGGAATATTGCCGCCTTTTATGTGCCACGCGTTACCCTCAGGGTCAATAACCGCAATGTCATCAAACCCCATTTGTTCAATGAGCGGCAGGATGGCGGGTCCCTGGAGATCACGGTCCATCGTTTTCACCACGGGCATTGCCGCTATCGCCTGCAAAATATGCTGATTACTCTCAATACTCAACGCGACCAGTTCAGCTCCGATTTCCGCCTCATCGATCATCCATTCGGCAGTATTGTTATCTATCATGTTCATGACAGAGTTCGTCGAAAAAAGGCCCAAAAACAGCGACACCACCAACACAAGAGCTCCAATTAAAATGGAAAGCCGTTTACTGATACTCATATACACCCTCTCTAAATAAAAATAAAACAGCCAATAAGAAAAAATCTTGATGATTACTTATTTAACCTTTCTATTTCTAAATAAAGAGACTTGAAATATATCGATATGATAACATATAGATTCTTAGAACGCAAGTTGTATTTTTAACCTTATGTAGGATTTAATGAAAAGATTGGAATGCAATAGAATATTGTTGATAAACATTCTTTCCCAAAATAGTTAACGCCTCTGCCGGACAATGATTTACACAACGGTAACATAGTGTGCATTTCTTTTGATGAACGAGTTGTCCATCTTTTTCATCAAGGTTTTTCATGGGACAATTTTTGACGCAAAGACCGCACAGCGTACATTTTTTTGAATCGATAATGGGTTTATTTTTGTACGAAATTGATTCTCCATAAAACCAAAGACGCTGACCAAATAATCCGGCAAGATGATGAAGAAAACTCAATCCGTCTCTTGGAGGATTTCCTTCCTTCATTTTTTTTGCAGCACTGTGTATTTTTTCATTCGCCTTGCTTACAAGTACTCGATTTTGTTCCGGCGTCGTTTTAAGCAGTTTATTATCGCTGATGCAATCAGGCATTTGTAAATGCAGGCCTCCGATAATTTCACTGCCGTATTTTTTCAACAACCGCGCCGAACAGCCGGCCCCGTCTCCGCTGAAAAGCCCCATCGTTACAATAATGAAAACTTTTTTGTGAGCAAATATCTGATTATGATTCTTGATAAAATCCATCACTATTTTGGGGGCATTGCTGAAATACGTAGGATACCCAAACACAATGATGTTTTCTTCGGCTAAATATTTCTCAATTTCCGGAATCTCTATTGAGTATGATTTATTTTTTACATCGAAACAATGTACGAATTCTTCTACACAATGTTTTGTATTCCCAGTCCCGCTGAAATAAATTCCTGTCATGGTTTACCTCACATAAGAAACAAATTGACACGGATTATGTGTGTCATGTTATCGACAGTAAGTTTGAGTTTTTCAAAACTGTCGGGAACGCCGCTTCCATTCCAGTTGGAAATACCTACAGGTTCCTTTGGAATATTAAACAGTCTGTTGTCCAGTTCTCCATTTTGATTGGCATCTTGATAGATATTAACGACACTCGTTTGTGAAAAAACCGACACTGCCGCAAGTACGAAGAAAAATCCAAAAATGATTCGCTTCCTCATAACTGCTCTTTCCTCTGTGCATTTTGTTTCAAGATTGATTCAAGCAGCTTGCTCCAATCTCCTTTGTAATGTACGCCGTTCGTTACTGCCATTGAAGTTATTCCATGAACCATTTCTCAAAATATGGACGTGACTACAATTCGGAGATCAGCTCTTTCCCGATGCTGGTTTTATCGGAGGACTTTTCGGATCTTGTTTAGAAAAAGAACAAGCGCGTTTTGCGGCGTCATCGGGAAGGGTGGCATAAGCGCAGTAATCCTTCATTTCGATAGCATCAACGAGGCGGCCGGGAACTCCTCCGGCACGCATCAAAAGGTTTGCCACATCTTTCGCGGAAGCTCCTTGGCGTCTGCCGACACCGACATAGACCCTGGACTGTCCCGGCTTTGAACCTTCACCAAAACGGTTCCTGCCGAAGGACGCTCCTTTTTTCCCTTCACCGCCTTTACCGTCAAAGCGCCGGCCGCGTCCCGTTCGTAATGGTTCGGGGCGGTCGAATTTCTGTTCGGAAAATTCGGTGATAAAACTGTAGCGTGTTGGGTCCAGAATATCACCATATGTTAATGATACAAGAGCTTCTACAGCTTTTTCCGCTCCCAGTTTTTCAATAAGTTCTTTTGCCACCGCGCCGTGAGCGGTAGGTTCAAGTTCGCCGATTTCCGCTTCATCAGTATCATCAATTTCGGGAACCGTGTTCAGCACAGAATCGATGATCCATTTCCGGGCAGCCTGCATAACAGATTTTACCGACGGGGCCCTCATCCAGGCAATGGCAACTCCCAATGTCCGCTGAATGTTTCTGGAAAGATGAGAAATCCGTCCGCGTTCCGAAGGAAGAACAAAGCTGACAGCGGTCCCTCTTCTTCCCGCCCTTCCGGTACGGCCTATCCGGTGAACATAAGTTTCCCGGTCGTTCGGCAAGTCCCAGTTGATGACATGGGTCAATCGTTCAATATCGATTCCCCTCGCGGCAACGTCGGTAGCAACCAAAATCGTAGTGTGCCTTGCCCTGAACCGGCGGAGCGTCCTTTCCCGCGCTTCCTGCGAAAGGTCGCCGTGAATCGCTTCCGCGGCGTAACCGGCTTCAACAAGGCGGCGGGCAACTTCGTCGGTTCCAACCTTTGTAGCGCAGAATACAAGTCCGTAAAAATCTTCCGCTGAATCAACCAAACGCCGAAATGCTTCGAGCTTGTCTTCGCGTTTTACCATCATGTAATATTGATCAACCGCGGGTTTTTCATCCGCCGCAGTAACATCTTCCAAAATATCAACTTTGCCAAGATGATCGCGGACGATTTTCAGAATCGCGTCCGGCATCGTTGCGGAAAAAAGCGCCACACGCCGGTCTTGCTTGGTTGCCGCCAGAATGGTTTCCACATCTTCCAGGAATCCCATGTCCAGCATTTCATCCCCTTCATCAAGAATAAACCAATCGATAGTTGATAAATCGAGAACGCGCCGATCCATAAGATCCATAACGCGCCCCGGAGTACCGACAACGATTTCAACCCCGCGGGCAAGATCCTTAATCTGAGAACGGATTGGCGCGCCGCCGTACACAGCGGTAATGCGCGGAAAAGGAGTCTTGCAGAATGACCGGATTTCTCTTGAAACCTGCAGCGCCAGTTCTCTTGTAGGAGTTAAAATTAATGCCTGCGGCAGAGCTTCCTGCCTGGTGATTCTTTCAACCAGCGGAATCCCAAAAGCGGCAGTTTTCCCGGTCCCGGTTCTGGCTTTGACGATGAGATGTCCGTCTTCATGCAGCATCCTGGGAAGAGCAATAGTTTGAATTGAACTGGGAGCCGTAAAACCTTTTTCGGCTAACGCTTCCAGAACCGCTTCGGACAAACCGAAGGAAGAAAAAGAGGAGGTATCTGTCATGTTCGTTCCCTGGCGTTTAACGCCTGGCATATATGTTTTACAAATATGCCTAACGAATAAGCCCGTCGGAGCGCAGGGAACCAAAAAATTGGCCGGGATTAAAAGAATCGGAGTGCTATAGCAGAACTGTCAGTATCATTTCTAAAGACGATTTCGCCGAAGATTATCTTAAACGCCTACACTAACTGCGGGATTAAACGCAAAATATAATACTTCACCTTATCATTTTCGGAATATGTTTGTCAATGAGAGCAGACAATATGTTATAAAGAACATTAAAGAATCGAACGCTTTCCTCATTGCGGTCAGTGTATATTCCTGATATATTGAAGTATGATTTTAATCCGGCAGGGGCGCCTCATTGATCCAAAATCCAAACGGGATGAGGTTGCCGATATTCTTATTGAACATGATCGAATAAAAAAAATAGGCAGGATCGATGATGTTCCCGGTGTTGAGCAAATCATCAACGCAAAAGGAAACATTATCGCACCCGGTCTTGTGGACGTTCATGTTCATTTTCGGGAACCAGGTTTTACCTGGAAAGAAGATATCGCAAGCGGTTCGGCGGCGGCGGCGGCCGGAGGATACACCACTGTAGTATGCATGGCAAATACCAATCCTATAATTGATAACGTTGATACGCTTCTTGAAGTGTTGCACAAAGCGAAAGATGCTTGCATCAACGTGCATACCGTTGCCGCGGTGAGCAAGGGTCTTAAAGGAAATGAACTTACCGATATGCCTATGCTTATGCAATGCGGAGCCGCCGGGTTTAGCGATGACGGCGTACCGCTGATGAACGCGAAGCTCCTTTTGGAAGCGATGAAGCAGGCCGAACGCCTAGGCGTTCCCATTAGTCTGCATGAAGAAGATGCTTCTTTGATTGGTACTGCTGGCATAAACGATGGTCCGGTTTCCGCCGCTCTTTCCCTGAGAGGCACGCCGTCTTTTTCAGAAAGCAGCATGATTGCGAGAGACTGTATGATCGCTCTTTCATCATCCGCAAAGATTCATATACAGCATGTAAGCGCTGCCGAATCTGTTATGATTATCAATTTGGCAAAAAAACTTGGAGCGAATATAAGCGCGGAAGTTACTCCCCAGCATCTGGCTTTAACCGAAGACGCCGTTGCAAAGTACAGCAGTATAGCAAAATTGAATCCGCCTTTTCGCAAAGAACGTGACAGAAAGATGCTGATTACAGGACTTAAAAACGGAACCATCGATTTAATCGCTACGGATCACGCGCCGCATAGCAGCGAAGAAAAAAGCAAACCTTTGGCGGATGCGCCGAGCGGAATAATCGGCCTGGAAACGGCGTTGGGACTTATGCTGACCCATCTTGTAAAACCGGGACATCTTTCTTTGATGCATCTTATTGAAAAGATGAGTCTTGCTCCGGCGCGGCTTTACAATTTCGACGCAGGCTACATTGCAGAGAACGGTCCCGCCGATATTACGATTTTCGATGAAAACGAAAAATGGACCGTTAATAACTTTTATTCCAAATCCTCCAATTCTCCCTTTGTCGGAGAAACGCTTGCCGGTAAAGTGCATTACACCATTTGCCGGGGGAAGATTGTTTATAACTACAAAAAGGAAAAATCTGATGGCAAAGATCGTATGTAACAAAAAACTTTCAGAGGATTTTTTTCTCATGAAAGTTGAAGAAAAAAACAGCGCAAAAATGGGACAGTTTTACATGCTCCGCGCGTGGGAAAATTTCCCCGTCCTGTCTCGGCCCATCAGCGTTTTTGATTCCGATGGTCAAAGCGTTTCTTTTCTATACAAAGTGGCCGGTCAAGGCACCGGGATTTTTTCAGCCCTAAAACCCGGCGATGACATTTCTCTGCAAGGCCCTCTGGGAAACGGCTTTCCCGCTGTAAGCGGAAAAATTGCCTTGGTCGGCGGCGGCGTCGGCATCGCTCCGCTGTATCTTACGGCAAAAACATTGATGAAGAATCATCCGAAAAACATCATCGATATTTATTTAGGGTTCAGCGGTCAGGTTGTCTTAATAGAAGAGTTTGATAAAGTGAGCCGGGAACTCATTGTTGATATAGGAGGGTTTATCACGGATAAGATAAATCCCGGTAATTATGATTACATTTTTTGCTGCGGCCCGGAAGCCATGATGCGTGTCTTATACGATAAATGTAATGCACTTCAACGCGGTAAATCGTTGTATGTTTCAATGGAAAACCGGATGGCCTGTGGTATCGGAGCCTGTCTCGTTTGCACTTGTAAAAATGAAAGCGGGAATAAAAAAGCCTGTAAAGACGGACCGGTATTTCCGGCGGATGAGGTGTACGGGAAATGAGCGGAAAACTTGAAACTAATTTTGCGGGAATCGTTTTTAAGAATCCTGTAGTACTTGCGTCAGGAACCTGCGGATTCGGCAGAGAGCATCATGAAATTATTGATCTGGAAAAATTGGGAGGCATCAGTTCTAAAGGGTTAACATTGAATCCGCGCGGAGGAAATGACGGCATCCGCGTTTGGGAAACTCCAAGCGGCATTATGAACAGTGTCGGCCTCGAAAATCCCGGCGTGAAAGGTTTTATCGAACAGGAGCTTGATTGGATCAATAATCTTGATCTCGTCAATATTGTAAATCTTGGCGGACACTCAATCGATGATTACATCCGGGGCGTTGAGCTTTTAAACGATGTCAAGATTGATATTCTGGAGCTGAATATTTCCTGTCCCAACGTAAAAGCCGGCGGGATGAACTTCGGCATCAAAACTGAAATCGCCCGCGATGTGGTAAGAACGATCCGAAAAATATGTAAGCACAAACTCGTGATTAAGCTCTCTCCGAATGCGGAAGATATTGCCGGTCTGGCCAAAGCCTGTGAAGATGAAGGCGCCGACGGGATTTCGCTCATCAATACGGTTTTGGGAATGGCGATAGATATTCGTAATCGCAAACCTGTGTTCCAAAATACCTATGCCGGCCTCTCCGGTCCCGCAATAAAACCGATTGCCCTTAGGATGGTGCATCAAACAGCGAAAGCCGTTAAGATTCCCATTATGGGAATCGGCGGCATCACCACCTGGAAGGATGCTGTCGAGTTTATCATGGCGGGAGCATCGGTTGTGCAAATCGGAACAGCAAGTTTTATGAATCCTCAGGCGGCGTTGGATATTGTCGCGGGTATAGAACAATGGATGGAATCCGAGAATATTCAATCATTGGATGAAATCCGGAACGCTGTTTAAAAATTGCTGTCGATTAATCGAATTGCTATAACTACGCCATGCTTTTGGGGTGTCAGTCATCCATACGTTACAATGTATCTTCAAGTACTCTTTCTTTCAGAATAAATCCGTTGTTTGATTTCATCTGTGGAAAACCCTTGGTCTAATAGTTCGAGAATATAGTCTTGTCCATCATAACGCCCTTCTGCTCTACCTTCATACCGGCCTTTTGCCATACCAAACTCTATACCATCTTCTCGGCCTTCTTTGCGTGCGTAAGCAATTGCGTCTTCCATGTTCCATTCTTCCAACAGCATATTCAAAACCTCCGAACCATGTATCTTCAAATACTCTTTCTTTCAGAATAAATCTGTTGTTTGATTTCATCCGTGGAAAGTCCCTGGTCTAATAGTTCAAGAAAATATGTATCCCGTTCTTCACGGCCTTTTTTTCTGCCTTCGGAACGGCCTCTTGCCATACCAAACTCTATACCTTCCTCACGTCCATCTTCGCGGCCTTCTTTACGTGCGTAAGCAATTGCGTCTTCCATGTTCCATTCTTCCAACAGCATATTCAAAACCTCCGAACCGTGTATCTTTAAGTACTCTTTCAGTATATCATGTTTCTCACAATATTTGATAGCTTTTTTTATCGCTTCTTCTAAATTTCCCGACTCTCTTTGATATTCACGCACTTTATCCACAAAAAAACTGTATTCCGCCAGTTCTTTACAACGATTTACGATCTCCGCGTTTCTCCCTCCGTTGATGTTGATGATTTTCACCTCTAAATCCAAAAGATGATGAGTCCTTTCGGGCAAGCCTAAATCCTCCGGGCTGGCAAATAAATCTGATAAACGGAGAACAGCGGTATCGGGGAAGGGATCGGTTCCGTTGTAAAGCACAAAAAACTCAGGATTGGGAATAGTCAGCCGTCTTTTTGAATACAAGGTACTGCCTTGTGTTTTCTTCTCAAGAATTCTCGTGATGTACAGCAACAGCCGCAGCGCCATGTTCGGGTTTATGGTACTTTGATGCTCGATAAGCACGACCAGTTTCCCGCCGATTTCAAAGGAGATATCGTTGTAAAAATCCATGTACAGCACATTCTCGAGTGTGTTAATTTCTATGGGAGTATCCGGCGGAAGAGAAACACCGCCGAGGGCACCGTAAAGTTCCCTTAGCACAGCTGAATCATTGAACAGCGTTGTGAAGACGCTGTTCTTGTATTTGGTATTTATGGACATAGCAGCCTCCACATCGATATATGGCATTGATGTGGTTTTTGCTTTAATACAAACAGTTTTTTTCAAAAGCGGTCTACTTTTTGAGAACGGACAGAAAACCCTGAACATTTTCAAGAAACTCGCGTTACAGCTTCATAAAAACTACATGGCAAAACAAACTAAAAAACGAAGGATCAAATCTAATCTGCTTCGGTGTTTGGTAAGCGAATCCGCTTTGCTGGAACTTCTCGGAAGTTTATGAAACGAACGCATTCGGCAAACGGCATCTTGGGTTGACTCAACCATTCATGTGGTGGAAAAAGATAACACTAACAAAATTATCATTTTTAAAACAGAAGATGAAAGAATATCAGGGGATGTTCGATTTGATGATGAAACGGGTTGGCTGTCACAAGACCAAATGTCTCAATTTTATGCCGAAAAAGAACTTGAGGAAAGTGTTTCTATGAGAAAATACGGAATTTCCGAATTTTCTGCTAAGCCAACTAATTATTATATAGTAGAGGCAATTGCAAAACTAACCGAGTTTTGCAAGAGGCTCAGTATACAGAATCATTTTCAATCACTTGGAATGATAACTCCGCTTGTTTGTAAATCGAGAATTACAATAGAGGTAAATTTTCTTGCCCCAATAGCATTAAGATGATCTCCGTCTCTAAACAAAGAAAAATTAGTTTCAAAACGTGGATCGTGAGAATAATCAAAATAAAGTAAGGAAGGATAGTCTTCCTGTAATTCACGGCTAAAACGGTAAAAGGTATCAAAGAAATCCGGTGATTTTTCTTTATAAATCGTATTCAGTACCGAAGTTATCGGCGTCGTAACAAGAACCGGTTGAATATCATTAGCATAACAAAAATCAATAATTTGTTTCGCCATGTTTTTGTTATATACGAATCCGTCTTCTCCTGCTTCATATTCGTATTCAGAGTCTGTGGTCCATGCAATATATTTTTTTTCACAGTATTCAAGAAGTTCCTGTTCTGTCATAAAAGAATTTGAAAGAAGAGAAATGTCTTTAATAATAAACTGGAGAGTATTTCCAGCAGTCAAAACCGGAACATATTTAAACAGCATTTTTTCGTATAGGGAATATTGATCTATCAATTCATTGGCAAGAAAACGATAATATCTTGCCCTTGAATCTTTAAAATCTATTTTCCTTTGAGTTATTTGAAAATACGATATGGGAATGAGCAATACTGCATTTTTATCAAAAGAGTTTTTATATTGTTTCAATATTGCAAAATCATATATGAAACGCTGGGAACTAAGACTAAAATTGAACGATTGATTCGAAATATCGTCATAATCAAAAGAGGCGTGACCATGGCTTGAGCCCACATTGGCAAGCTGAATATGCTGAGGAACATTTTTGAATTTGAGTGTTTCATCAGTTTCTATTTTCCAGTAATTAGTGTTTACATACAAGAAATTGAGTATTCCAACAGAACAAAATATCGGTACAATGATTATTAAAACTTTGATAACAAATATTTTCATTCCATACCTCAAAATGTAAAATAGATAAATTGAGATGATCCTGCGTTCCAACTTAATAAAATCGTTATGATTAATGCAAAATATCCCGCCCAACGAAATATCAACGGTTTTTTACAAATACGAATTTTTTCATCGGGTACTAGAATAGTATATCCATCACTCATAAGAAGAATTAACATTAACATTCCCAAAATACCAAAATTTTTCAGTCCAAAATTTGCAATAGGATTGGCAACAACCCCTAATGCTCCCAGTTGAAACATATTCCGTACTGTGCTGATAATTCCAACATGTGAAAGTTGTCGAGCATAACCAATCAGTTCCGTAGGAAGAGACAAGAGTTTTGTTATTATCAAAAGAGCATCCTGTATTGTATCTGCCCGAAAAAAAATCCACGCAAAACAAACCAGTAAAAATGTAACACATACTTGTATTATTTTTCGCAGACGGCTTTCTTCACCAAGTCCAATTTTACGGCATAGTGTATCACGGTACGGTTCCGTACTTCGTCCGATTATTTGGTACACTCCATGTATTGCTCCCCACACCACAAAATGTCCGGCTGCTCCATGCCACAAACCTGAAATCAAAAACGTAATCAATAGATTAAGTTTCTGCCGAAATTCTCCCTTGCGGTTACCTCCCAAAGGAATATAGAGATAATCCTTGAGCCATGTTGAAAGTGATATATGCCAACACCGCCAGAACTCGGTAATAGAGCGGGAAAAATAAGGCTGTTTGAAATTACTCATCAACTTAAAACCCAGTACACGGGCGCAGCCAATAGCAATATCAGAATAACCTGAGAAATCACAGTAAATCTGAAAGGCAAAGAAAAAGACTGCTAATGCAAGAGACGCGGCAGGATACACTTCGGGATTTCCAAAAACGGCGTTCACGTAAATTGCCAACCGGTCGGCAATAACCACTTTTTTGAACATGCCCCATGCGGCAAGACGAAGTCCTGAAGTTACACGGTCGTAGTCAAATACATGATTCACTTTAAACTGAGGCAAAAGATTTCCGGTTCGTTCAATAGGACCTGCAACTAACTGCGGAAAAAAAGTGACAAACAAGGCATAAGTGATAAAGTTCCGTTCCGCCTGTACTTTCCCATAAAACACATCAATCGAATAACCGAGTGCCTGAAAAGTATAAAAGGAAATACCCACCGGAAGCAGTACATTCAGTACGGGGAACGGTATCTTTCGTTGGACAAGAAATTGAATACTGTCAATAAAAAAATTGTAATACTTAAAAAAGAAGAGTATCCCTAAATTGATAATCAGAGAGATGGTAAGAATCAGCCGTTTTTCTTGAAGCGTTCGCCCTTCCATGAGCAAACCCGATGCCCATGTAACAATTACCGAAATCATCATCAGAATTAGATAGACAGGATTCCAGTAAGCATAAAAGAAAAGAGAAGCAACAAGGAGGAAAAATTGCGAAATTGTATTTGCCAACTTTTCATTGTGTCTAGCAAGACGCATGGTCAGTAGAAAATAACCCACAGAAACCAACGGAAAAAACAAAAGGAACACCATAGAATTAAAAATCAAAGGATACCTCTCAAAATGGAGCAATATGCTTTTGGTTTGAATTAAAACAGTAGCTATTAGCATATATTATCTCGCAAATACAGGAGCGTCAAGTTTCTGTTATTAAGTGAATAGGAGCTATTAGAATAGGGTATGATGCTTCAACAGGTTTTTATGACTAACATGAAAAAATTCCGCAAAGAGGCGGCTCTTACTCAAGAAAGACTTGCGGAGCTTTGTAATACCGATCCCGGTTATATCAGACAGATTGAACTCGGTAGAAGGTTTCCTTCAATAACGTATGTTGAAAGAATTGCTAAAGCCCTCAACGTTGTTCCTTATCGTCTGTTTTATAACGAAATAAACACAGAAGAAGAAGTACCAATGGCTTTAAAAATAGAACAAAAACAAAAGATTAAAACAATGCTAACTGAAAATATTTCCCGTATTTGTTCAATGATTGATGAGCTGTATTAACGTATGCCTTTGGTTGCGAATGGTATTAGAATCGCCGTCTTATCTGAGAAAAAATTCCAGACGCGTTCGGCAAACAGGTTTTCAAAAAACATCTTCACATAAATTCAATTTACAGATACTATTTCGATATGGAACGTCTATTCTCCGATTTTTTTAATAACGATCTTATTCGGAAAGCTGAAATTCTGGAAATACGATCTAATCCAAAAATCGATCCGCTTATTACCGGGCTTGAGTATGATTCACGAACGGTTAAACCCGGAAACATGTATTTCGCCCTGCCGGGAATTCACGCGGACGGACATTCATTTATAGCAAGTGCAATTAAGAACGGCGCGGCGGCTGTGCTGCATCAATATGATTTACCTGAATATGCCGACGGCATTCTCTATATAAAAGCAAAAGACTCCCGTTTTGCGATGTCTTCAATTTCAGATGCTTTCTACGATTTTCCTTCAATGAAGCTCGTTACTATTGGTGTTACGGGTACCGAAGGGAAAAGCACAACTGTCTTTTTAATCTTTCAACTGCTTCGATCAGCCGGTAAAAAAGCGGGATTTTTTTCTACGGTTCAGTATTGTGTTGATGAAAAAATCGAATGGAATCCCGAACATCAAACTACTCCCGAAGCGACAGTTGTTCACCGGCATCTTTTTGAGATGCAAAAAAACGGCTTGGAATACGCGGTGGTGGAATCGAGCAGCCACGGCCTTTCATCAAAAACAAATCGTCTTGGAGATGCCGCATTTGACGCAGCTGTTATGTGCAATGTAACCCACGAACATTTAGAGTTTCACGGAACATGGGAACAGTACCGGCTAGACAAAGCTGCTCTTTTCCGAGCTTTAGATACATATTCTCATGAAAAGATTATCGGCGGCAGACAAACAGAGATTCCTTCCTTCGGCGTAGTTAATGCCGATGATCAGAGCGCGGATTTTTTTGCAAAGTCAACAAAAAAACCGGTCTATTCGTTCAGTACCAAGGGAAATGATGCGGACGCGAGTATTCAATCCATTGCCGGCAGCGCGGAAGGAAATCAGTATGAGGTTTTGTTAAGGTCAACGAATAAAACCCTCAACATTAAAGACCGGCTGCCCGGTACATTCAATGCCGGAAATGTTCTTGCCGCGCTTTTGACCGTGTCTCAGATTTTATCAATATCGATAGAAGAACTTATTCCTTATGTCATCAAACTAAAACCGGTCAGGGGCAGAATGTGGCTTGTTGATAAAGGGCAGTCCTTTGAAGTTGTAGTTGATTACGCTCATACGCCGTCATCTTTTGAAACAATATTTCCCCCGCTTCGGGAACGCTTACATAAAAGCGGTAACAGAATCATCAGCCTGTTCGGTTCCGGCGGCGAGCGGGATACAAAGAAGCGTCCCGAACAGGGAAGAATTGCGGCACGATATTCGGACATTATTTTTTTAAGTGATGAAGATCCCCGCGGAGAAATCCCCATGGATATTCTGGAAGAAATCGCCGTCGGCTGTATTGCCGAAAGATGCGGCAGCCTTAAACGGGATGAAAATCTTTTTCTTATTCCCGACAGGCCCAAAGCAATAAGAACCGCTTTCGCGATGGCCGAGCCCGGAGACCTTGTTATCCTTTTGGGAAAAGGTCACGAAAATTCAATTATTTATGCTGAAAAAACTATTCCCTACGATGAAATAGATGAGGCGGAAAAAGCCTTGGAAGAAATGGGCTATTCAGTTAACATTAACAAGGAGCAAGAACAAATATGAAGAAGCATATTGCGGTTCTTTACGGAGGAAAATCCGGCGAACATGAAGTGTCATGCGTATCAGCAAAATCAGTAGTTAATAACTTGGATAAAAACAGATACGATGTAACGTTGATCGGAATTACCCAAAACGGAACATGGTATTTACAAAAAGATATTGATACAGAAAATACCAATGCCTTGGAAATCAAAACATCGACTGATCACCAGATAGCCGTGATTCCCGGTGCGGGGAAGCATTGCCTTACGTTGAAAAACGGAAGGACTTTGCCTGCCGATGTTGTTTTTCCGGTTTTACATGGAACATTCGGCGAGGACGGCACTGTTCAAGGTTTATTGGAAATGGCGGATATTCCGTATGTAGGATGCGATGTATTAGGAAGTTCCATCAACATGGATAAAGATATCGCAAAAATCTTGTGGCGCAACGCAGGCATCCCCATCGTTCCCTATGTTTTGGTACGGTTAATCGATTGGGAAAAAACGGACAAAAAAATTCAACTTATCGAACAAGCGGAAAGGGATTTCCGGTATCCCCTTTTTGTAAAACCGTCCAGAGCCGGTTCGAGCGTTGGGGCAGGTGTTGCAAAAGACAGAATCGAGCTTGAAACAAGATTACAAGACGCTCTTGCCTGGGACAGCAAAGTGCTGATAGAACCTTTTATTCCGGCAAGAGAAATCGAATGTTCTGTTACAGGGAACGGAAAAATCGAAGCCTACACGCCGGGGGAGATTGTTCCTACTCATGAGTTTTACGATTATGACGCAAAATACACCGACCCTGACGGCGCGAAGCTGCTTATCCCCGCAAATTTAGATGAAAGTGAATTAAAAAAAATCCGGGATTTTGCTGTCAAAGCATGTAAGGCATCGGAGATTTCCGGTCTTGCCAGAATCGATTTTTTCGTCCGGAAGGATACGGGAGAAATCTTCCTCAATGAAGCAAACACGATGCCCGGTTTTACCACAATAAGCATGTTCCCAAAAATGTGCGAAGCTTCAGGGCTCGGATACGGCGCACTGTTGGATCATCTTATCACCTTAGCGGAAGAACGGTACAAAGAGATTCAGGCAAGAAGATTTAACCGGGAATAACATTGTTCCGCACATCATAGGAATTGTGCGGGTTAAGCATCGTTACGCTGAAACCGCTTTTAACGGGATAATCGCCTCCAATTCTTTACTTATCCTCTGTTTAGCTCTGATCCGTTCAAACCCCATTTGCATTCCGGAAAAGAAGCCTTCGCTTAATCCGAAATATTTACAGAGCCGTAGATCGGTGTCTGCGGAAATGCCTCTTTTACCGTTAATAATATCGCTTATACGGTTTTGCGGTATACCGAGCGCTTTTGCCAGCGCATTTTGACTGATGTGGAGCGGTTCAAGAAATTCCGAAGCGAGCACCTCACCGATTGTGGGTATATAATCCATAGGATTCATGTTTGACTCCTTGTTATATATTATACGGATATACTATAATCTGTCAATTTTAACTTATATATTACAAAACCGACAGTAATTGTTTGGGCGTAATAACTTGCACTTTAGTATCAGCATTGATAAATTTTTCGTCTCGTGAAACGATGTAATCAGCATCAATCTTCTTGGCACATACTGTTACTACCGCATCCCCAAAATCATTCATTGGAAGTTCAAGCGCGTCTGAGCAATCAGATTCTGTTAAAGGTATTACATTGACAACACTTATAAGATTTGCGATAACCGCTTTCGCTTTTTACTCTAAAACCGTGTCCGCTTGCGTTCCGCAAAACCGAGAATATCTTTGAACTCGATTTCGCTGCCGTCATCTAAAATCATTTTTCCTGAAAAATGACCGAACACTTGACGGCGTTTCATTGTATGAAACAACAAGCGATGCCTTCCTGTTCGTTCCATGATGGGCTTGAATGTCATCTCAAGCCGCTGATCGCTGCTCGTAAAGTTCCATGGCTCCAGCCAGTTATCAGGGTTTATGTGGAATGTTACTTGATCAAGTTTATGCAGTTTTCCGTCCAGGAAAAAACCGTTTTCTGTTCCTTGACTGCCGTCTGCCGAACCGTAACCAACGGTAAAGGCTGTCTGTTTCCCGTTACACAAACCGCATCCCGCAGCCCAGTAGCGGATATCCGAGCGGGGACGAACGCCCCGGTTCCAATCGAGAATTCCCCACGCGTCATTTTTTGAAAACAGCAGTTCCGATTCTCCAAATTGTACCGCGCCTTCGGCAATAAACCAGGGCGAACGCCGGGTCAGCCGGAATGCCAGTTTGTCTTCCCGCCAAGGCATACAATTGTACAATGATTCGGCTCCTTCAGGAGGAGATAAAACAATATATCCCCTTAAGCCTTTAGAATGAGAAAACCCGGGAACATCAAATTTAATAATTCGGGAACCGCTTTCCATCGCGGTAAAATCGATGTTTATTTTCTTTTCCTGAATTTTTACCGATCCGCTTTCACTGTCCTGCGGCATATTAAAACTCCCCATAGCAAAAGGAATCGTAAAATACCGGGTGTTCCGCTTTTTCGTCTTCAGGGAGATAACGGTTATCCCCACATAACCAAGATAACCGCCATCTAAAATTTCCATGGCCAGCATGTTGTTTGATGAAGAAATGATGAATCGATCCGATGCGGTGATACGTCTTCGCGGCGGCCACAAAGGAGAACTGCCGTAACGAAACACTGGAGAACGAGCCCAGCCAAAATAGCTGGGCATTCCATTGGGACCTAAAATCGATGCCGCATTTACACTTTCTTTCTGCACAAATAAACTTCCTGGTTTCTAAGGCAACACTGATTACATTGACTCCGGACTTTAGACCGCAATCATCGTTGCCCTGCCATTTTTCTCATTTTTCCTCTAAAACAGGCGAAAAACCACACTAAAGAGGCAATTGCAAAACTCCAGTTTTTGCAATTGCAACCGCTTAAAAATGCGGTTTTTGCAAGAGGCTCTAAAGAATACACTGATGTATTCTCTATTGAATAAATCAGTGTTTCCCTAGATGTGAACTTCCAACACGCGGAGCATCCGGGGTCACTCATCCAGGTGTATCGTAAGACCGTGAATTAAACTGACAACGCCCGCACTCGAAACCAATATGCCGGAAAGCGAAAGGAAGTAACTCGTATCAACATTTCCAACTTTCTGATTGTATAGAGCAACTCCTTCCAGAACTAATCCCCCGGCAAGAAAAACCAGCGACGCAATAAGAGCGTTGTTCTTTCTCTTGGCGAGAACTTCATACGCGGGATTTTCAACCGGAAGCAGAGTATAAGGGATTTCTTCTACATTCGACGAAACAGCCGTTTCCGAAGGAAGAGGGACAGTTTCCGTTGCGGCAGAATCACCTGATGAAATCTCGGCACCGGAATCGGGAAGTTCCACTATTGCGGCAGAAGACACCGGAACCGGAGCAAAATCATAGATCCGCCAAAAATCCGCTGTACTACTTTCCAGAGAATTCCTTTCAACATAGGATAATGATGAAACAAATTCTACCGATACGGTTTCTTCTTCACGCACTAAAAGCTGAGGCAAGGTTGATACGGCGGCTCCGTCATTTGCAGGAAAAACATTCACTTCTCCCGCGAAATTAGTTACAAATAAAACCGGAGAGGCCGGGGAATTTTCCGGCTGCAAGGTAATTGCATCACTACGGATGATGTAATCAATTCCCGCGTCGCCTCGTTTGATTTCCACAAGACCGTTATAAGAACCGATATGTATTACAGGACCGCCATCCAGATTTTTTACCCGAATCCTTCCGTAAAAAAGATTCAAGGTCAGCAGCGAAGACTGGCTGCTTCCGTTATTAACCAACGCGATAGAAGAATTTTCAACGATTTTAAGAAGAGGACCGTTTTCACCAAATTGAATATCAGCGGAACTCCGCGGTCCGGTCTGGAAATTATCCCCGGGAATAAAAGTCACCGAACCTTCATTCAAACGATTTGCATCGTAGAGAATTCGTTTTCCATCTCTCAGGATAACAAAATCATCTCCTCGCGCGGAATAAATCGTGCCACCGGAAACATTCTGTCCGAATAAAGTACATGCAAAAACAAGAAAAAATATAATTACCAGTGTATTTCTTTTCTTCATAATAGATACTATACTATGAACTTGCTAATGGGGCAATGCTTTTTAACTATATAGAGGAATTCCAAGGGAAAATGATAGGAAATAATACAGAAAAATCGATATATGCCGGGAAAAAAGCGCTCATTATGGGGTTGGGGCTTCACGGAGGCGGTGTGGAATCCGCGCGGTATTTGATTCAGGCAGGAGCCGATGTAACGGTTACCGATCTTCAAGATGAAAAAACATTGTCGAATTCGCTTAAAGAGCTGGCAGGGCTTCCCATCCGCTATGTTTTGGGCCGCCATGATAGAGAAGATTTCAAAAATGCCGACATCGTGGTGAAAAACCCCGGCGTAAAACCCGATTCTCCTTATTTACAAAGCGCTAAACGCATAGAAACCGATATTTCGATTTTTTTGGCACATTCTCCGGCTCGGCTTTTTGCGGTAACTGGTTCCAAAGGAAAATCGGGGACGGCATCCGCCCTACACTGGGGGCTGAATTTTGCCCGGAAAAACGGAAAAAATCCTTTACCGGGAAAAGCATATCTCGGCGGGAATATCACCGTATCGCCTTTGCGTTTTTTAGATGATCTTACAAAAGATGATGATGCCGTCCTCGAACTTTCCAGTTGGCAGCTTGGCGATTTAAGAGGACGGCAAATCGATAAAGGCGGCGGGAAACAGGCGCTCTTAAAGCCCCGGACGGCAGTTTTGACAGCAATCATGAGCGATCATCTTAACTGGTACAAAAGCATCGATCCGGTTAACCCCATGAAAGCCTACATTGCCGACAAAAAAATCATTTACGAAGGACAAACAAACGACGACCTAACTATCGCTGCCGACGATGCATGGGGCAGGGAATTTCTTGCCGAAACGCGGGGAAGAACAATGCGTTATGCCGATCATCAATTGGAAGACGGCGTTGCAGGCGGATGGATTGACGGCCGCACAGGAGAAGGGTTTATCCGCTTCGCTTCCGGTGAAGCGATCTGCCTCGTTCCAGAAAAAGTGTTGACGCCGGGTTACCATCAGAAAAAGAACCTGCTCGCCGCGGCTCTCGCGCTTTTTGACTTGGGAATTGAAAGCGAAATCATCCGGGAAGCGATGGGTTCTTTTCCGGGAATTGAACACCGGCTGGAATTCTTTCATGAAAAAGACGGAATCCGTTTTTATAACGATACTGCCGCAACTATTCCCGAAGCGGCGGCGGCAGCCTTGGAAGCATTCGACAGCCCGGTAGTTCTTGTTACCGGCGGAACCGACAAAGACCTGGACTTTTCTCCCCTCGCAATGAAAGCTCAAAAAGCAAAAGCCGTCATCCTGCTTGACGGAACCGGAAGCGATAAATTGAAACCGCTTTTGGGAAAAGAGGGAATATCGTATAAAGGACCTTTTAACACAATGGAAGCCGCCGTAAAAGCCGCGCTGGAATCGGCACGTTCCGGCGAGATCGTTCTTCTTTCGCCGGGCTGCGCTTCGTTCGGCATGTTCCAAAACGAATTTGACCGCGGCCGCCAATGGAAAGAAGCGGTTAAGAGACTTAGCTGACATTATGGACATTGAATTTCTTCGGCAGCGCGCGGGAATCATTACATCGATACGGAACTTTTTCGATTCCCGCGATTACCTTGAAACGGATACGCCGCTTTTAGCGCCTCATCTTATTCCCGAATCGTGTTTGGAAGTGTTTGAAACCTGCTGCATCCCGCCGGAAGGGAGCTCGCTCAAAAAAGAAAAACCCTATTGGCTTATTCCCTCACCTGAAATCTGGATGAAACAGCTTATCGCGGCCCATCACGTCAGCATGTATCAAATATGTAAATGTTTTAGAAACGGCGAATCAACCGGAAAACTTCACAGCCCGGAATTTACCATGCTGGAATATTACACGATGGAAGCCGATTACATCGATTCGCTCAATCTTACCGAAGAACTATTTGCCTTTTTATTGAAGAATTACACAGAGGAGCGCCTGAAACCGCCTTTCATCAAAATTACGATGGAAGAAGCCTTTTTCGAGTGGGCCGGTTTCGATCTCTATAAAACCGCCGATATGGGAACCGATGCTTTGGCGGAAGAATGCCGCCGCCTCGGTCTGGAACCGATGCCTAACACATCATTGGAAGATCTTTACAACATGATTTTTGTTCATCAAGTTGAGCCGAATCTTCCCAAAGACAAAGCCGTTGCGCTGATGGACTATCCCGCCTTTGTTCCCTGCCTTGCCCAAAAGCACAAAAACGGCCGTTCTATGGAACGATGGGAATTATACGCCGGAGGCATCGAACTTGCGAATTGTTACACAGAGGAGCGGAATCCCGAAAAAGTACAACAAATTTTTCTTTCCGAACAAGAAACAAAACAAAAACACGCCCTCGTCCCTCACAAAATCGATGAAAACTATTGGAAGATATTTAACAATTTCCCCAAATGTTCCGGAACCGCTTTGGGCTTGGACCGGCTGATCATGTTGATGACAGGAAGATCAACGATTGATTCGGTTTTGCCATTCCCGATGGACGGAACGAACTAAAGAGATAAGAAAAAGAATCAACATCCCCGCAAGCAGCGGGGTATGTTGTTTTTGGTAAGGTATTTGACTCAGGGTACATACCTTTTTTGAACGCCCCCAAACGGTGAATGGTTCGCATTACCAATATGTTCATCCTCTAAAACGAGGGAAGGTAAGCATTCCATATCATTCGGGAGATATCGACACCAGAGTAATCCGTTCTATTATGAAACAAGCAGGTCTAAAGTAGGAGGATACATGAAATTAACATACCCCGCAATTTTTTACCCTTATGATGAGGGAGATGGTTACGCTGTAGAAGTTCCTGATCTTCCTGGCTGTGTAAGCGGCGGTGATACCCTTGCGGAAGCTATTTTCATGGGAATCGACGCGGCTTCCGGCTGGGTATTGGACGAACTGGAAGACGGGAAACCCGTCCCGAAAGCCAGCGGCTTAAAAGACATAAAACCGGAAGAAGACGGTTTTGTCAGCCTTCTGGTATTGGACATGGATGCCTACGCTGAAAAATACGGAAACAAAGCGGTTCGCAAAAACCTGACTATTCCGGCTTGGCTCAACACCTTTGCGGAATCTCATCACATTAATTTTTCTCAAGTGCTGCAGGAATCGCTTACAAAACTTTACGAAAAGATTTTGGCGTGATGCTTTGAGGTCATCGACAGATGACCGTCAAGCTCCGCAGCATTTTTTGTACTTCTTTCCGCTTCCGCAGGGACAAGGGGCATTCCGTTCGATTTTTCCCCAAAGATTTCTATCACTTTCATCAATGCCGTCACTATCGTTTTCTTCATAATCATCAAAATCTTCGTCATCACCGCCACCTGTCCAGTGTGCTTCATCAAACCATCTCCAGCCTTGCAGATCTTTGATCGCATCGTCGATATGTTCGTCTTTGGCGGCATACCGGGAATCCGAAAATGAGGCGGTGAAACTTTCATAGTCCGCAATTAAGTATGGATCTATCACTTCTTTGTCGAACAGCGGCTTTACATCGGGTATCAATTCTTCAAACCTCTGCTCGCAGACAACATCAGCGATGGAAGACAGTACGACCTCATCGTCCTTAGAAAACTTCCCTACATACACATTATTGATAAGATGGCGAATTTTACCAATTATTTCTTCGCGGCTGATGCGTCCGTCATAATAATGCATTCCCCATGCCTTCAAAGCCATCATCCGTGACCATGGCGAAATCGAACGATTTTCCAGCAATTGAGGAATACGCGATGAGTCACCGTCAAATGTATCGCGCAATATTTTATCAAATAGATCGGTAAGGAGATCTCCCCAGAGCGCATCAACATCGTCGGTTTCAAACGCAATAAGATCAATCAGTTTAGGATATGCCGCCGGTTCCCGCATCTCCGCAAGAAGCAGAGTCGCCGCAATATGCGTATCTCCGGCACCGAAATCTTCATCCGAAGGGTCTTTTATGGTTTTATCGAGAACATCCAAAAGTAATGGGATAAAATCCCGCTTCCTGCGGAGGATTTCACGGCAAGCCCTCTTCGCCCAGATCGAATGAACGCCAAGAAGGGAAACTATTTTTTCGTCAGAAAATCCTGTTAACATCTTAGTTTGGAATATAACTTGTGTTCAGGATTTCTGCAAGTAGAGGATGTTAATTCACCTTCTCGGTAAAATGCAGACATGAAAAGCTTTCGGGAATATGTGAGTCGTAAATGCCGTGTTCGTTGAGCGCCCATGCCGCGCTCTGCTTAACCGTTTCGCCGTTGTACCGCAATGCCTGGAAACGGAAGAAAGCCGCCCGGAGCGTTTCTCCTTCTTTGGGAGGGAAACTCCGTTTTGAAAACATCTGTTCTATGCCTGCCCAAGGGAAAACCAATTCAACCGTCCAGCCTTTATCAATGTGGTTGGGATCATTTATTTTTCCATCGATTTTTACCGCGCTTTGAAGACCGGGAAAATCGTAGTCCATGAATGCCCAGCGTTTTCCGCGCGGATGTTGATGATAACGGCTGCCGTCCTGAAAGCCGCAAAGAACATCGACATCTCTTGTATAAAGATCAAACTGAGGAATGTCAAAACGGCCGCCTTTTTTTAGCGCATCCTGGTAAATAAAAAAGGCTTCGTAAATCGTGTTAAAAGCATTCAGCTCACATTCATAATAGCAGTCTTCGCCGTCAATAAACATTTCTATGTCGTTGTCAAACCAGATGAGAGAATCTCTTTCAGTAAAACTTGCCCTTACGAGAGGTTCTTCAACCCAAAACGCGATATACAAGTTTTTGTCATCCCACAGGCTTGCCATCCGCGTATCAAAAAAACCGGGCTCTCCGCTTACGAGGTCCACAAAACGCCGTGATTTTGGCGCCGCTTTCCAAACAGGTTTATCAAGATTTCCATCAATGACAATCGGTTCATGTACTTTAAAACTTGTGTAATGGGCGATTTTTTCTTCCGATATACCTTTGTAGACATCATGCATATAAGCTCCTACTGTTTGGCATTTGTTTAATAACTAAATTATATATCAATATCAAAGAAAAAGAAAGAACACTGTATCATTTTGGGGCTAATATGATATAGTGAGTTTGTCGGCTGTCCAAATGAACAAATATTTTACAAAGGAGCAAACGCCACATGATTGATATGGGACTTCCTTCATATATTGAAGGCATGACGGGAGATAAAAGTCTCAGCAAAGCGGTGAATCGGGGGCGCCTCTTAAATATCCTTAGGGAAGAAGGCAGTGTATCCAGAGCTTCTTTGGCAAAGAAAAGCGGACTGAACAAGGCAACGGTTTCCTCTCAAATCAGTGAACTCATTGAAATGGGCATTGTGAAAGAAACAGGAACCGGGAAAAGCGATCTTGGACGGAAGCCGGTAATGCTCGAAATAGCGGGAGACGCGGGGTATGCACTCGGTATTTCCATCATCAGTGAATTTCTCTATGTTACCGTTATGGATTTGACGCAGCATATTATCCTTGAAAATATCGTTCCCGTTCATGATGTTTCTTCGGAAAAAATAATTAAGTTGATTTTACAAATCATTGCGAACACAACGAAAAAACTGCCGCCTTCTTTTTACGGATTGACCGGCGTGGGAATAGCGATTCCCGGAATAGTAGACAGGGAAGGTGATAAAATTGTTCTTAGCGCCAGATTCAATTGGGTCAATGTTTTGCTGCGGAGCCGTATTGAAAAAAAATACAAGGGGATTCTTCATATTGGAAACGATGCGACCTTAGCCGCTATTGCGGAACGGGAATGTTTCAATAGAGAATCCCAGGATTTGGTTTGCGTACTGATTGATGAAGGAATTGGATCCGGGGCGTATATAAACGGTTCGGCTTATTACGGATACAATGGAAAATTCGGCGAAGTCGGTCACATGACGATCCTGCATGAAGGCCCGCGCTGTCCCTGCGGTAATTACGGATGCTGGGATTTACTGGGAAGCGAAGCCGCGCTGCGCAGAAATTTGGCGGATGCCGGAAACGGAAAAATTCCCAGTCAGGAAGAAATGTTGTTGCTTGCTTCGGAAAGGCCTCTTTGGAGCAGACCCGCGTTCGATCAATTTGTTACTTATTCTGCCGTAGGAGTTGTCAGTCTTATCAATGCTTTCGGTCCCTCATCGGTAATTATCAACAGTGATGTTCTGCGGGCGTCGGATGAAATGTATAGTAATTTTAAGCAAGCTGTGGAAGAACGGACGATAAACCGTTTCCCTGAATGTAAAATAAAGCTTTCAACACTCGGAAAAACGGCCCCTTCCATCGGCGCTTGTATTGCCGTAACGGAAAAGTTTTATCATACTTTGGTTATTCAGTAATATTATAATGTATAACTATAATGTAATTTCCAACAATGAAATAAGTGAAAATGAAGAGTATTTAAACAAACAAATTATTACGTATCTTGGGAATAAAAGATCTTTGCTGACTTTTATCGGAAAAGGAATTCATAAAATCTCAAAACGTATAAACAAGAAAAAAATGAAAACTTTTGATGTATTTTCGGGATCCGGAATTGTTGCGAGATACTTAAAACAATATTCCGAAAAGATTATTGTGAATGATTTAGAAAAATATTCCCAGGTAATCAATAATTGTTATTTGTCAAATAAAGATGATATTAACATGCGTCAACTGGAAGAATATTACAAACAACTTGTTTTTACATTAGACAACAAGCCGCTGGAAACAGGATTTATCACAAGGTTATACGCGCCGAATAACGATAATGTAATACGAGAAAACGACAGAGTTTTTTATACTCACAGAAACGCTTGTTACATCGATACAGCAAGAAAATATATTGAGAGCATCCCCGTGGAATACAAAGATTTTTTGTTAGCTCCGTTACTATCCGAGGCTTCAAAACATTCAAATACATCCGGTGTGTTTAAAGGATTTTATAAAGATTCGCTGACGGGCCTTGGAAAGTTCGGCGGAAATAAAGAAGATGCCTTGCTGCGGATTTTAGGCGATATACATATTCCTTTTCCTGTATTTAGCAGCTTCTCTTGTGATTTTGAAATATACAGAGGAGATGCAAACAGTATAGCGGAATGTATTGAGGAAGTAGACGTTGCATACATCGACCCGCCTTATAATCAGCATCCTTACGGATCAAACTATTTTATGCTCAATCTTATAGCTGATTACATAGAACCGCGGAACATCAGCAAAGTTTCAGGCATTCCGGAAGATTGGAATCGATCTTCTTATAATAAAAAAGCAAAAGCTTTTGCATCATTTAAAGAGTTGATAAACAAAATTAAGGCTAAATATGTATTAATATCATTTAATTCAGAAGGTTTTATTTCTAAAGACGAAATGGCAATCTTTTTAAAGACCATCGGTAATCTGGAAATATTAGAAACGCAATATAACACATTCCGCGGGAGCAGAAATCTAAAAAACCGAAATATTCATGTGAAAGAATATCTATATTTAGTCGAGAAGACATAAAAAGGAGCAAAGAAAAGCTGACTTCTCTTTGCTCCTTGATACCTGTTTGTTGTTTTATTTCCCTAAAACAATTTCGCCGAAAATATTTTCGTACAATTCTTGTTTGCCGCTCTTAAGGCCGACTGTTCCGTAATCGGAAGCTAAGCCCGCAAGCTGTTCAAGGTTCATTTCACCTTTTTCAAATTTTGCGCCGTCGCCGGAATCAAAGGAAGCGTAGCGGTCTTTGATCATTTTGGAGAGGCGTCCGTCGGCCGCGATAGCCGCGGCTTTTTCAAGACCGTAAGCGAATGTATCCATACCGCCAATATGAGCGATGAACAAATCTTCAGAATCGATTGAGCTCCTTCTCGTTTTAGAGTCAAAGTTGAGGCCGCCGGTTTTAAAGCCGCCCATCCTGAGCACCGTCATCATCGCGAGTGTTGTTTCATACACATTGTTGGGGAACTGATCGGTATCCCAGCCGTTGCGCGGATCGCCGCGGTTTGCGTCGATGGAACCAAGCATGTCGTTATCAACACAAGCGGTAAGGTCATGATAGAAATCGTGACCGGCAAGTTCCGCGTGGTTTGCTTCGATGTTGCACTTGAAATCTTTGTCGAGGCCGTTTGCCTTGAGGAAGCCGATAACTGTTTCCGCGTCAAAGTCATACTGATGCTTTGTGGGTTCCATCGGTTTTGGTTCGATATAGAAACAGCCTTTGAATCCCTTGCTCCGGGCATAATCGCGTGCCATAGTGAGGAAGCGGGCGAGGTGTTCTTTTTCGCGCTTCATGTCGGTGTTGAGAAGGCTCATGTAACCTTCACGGCCGCCCCAGAACGTGTAACCTTCGCCGCCCAGTTTGATGGTTCCGTCAATCGCGGCTTTTACCTGCGCCGCAGCCTGTGCTACAACGGCAAAATCCGGGTTTGTGGAAGCGCCGTTCATGAAGCGGGGATTGCTGAAAACGTTGGCGGTTCCCCAAAGAAGTTTTACCCCGGTGGCATCCTGGCGTTTCTTGAGCTCATCAATAATGATGTCCAAATTTTTCAAGCTTTCATCGGGATTTTTTCCTTCGGGGGCAATGTCCCGGTCATGCCAGCAGTAATAGGGCGCGCCGATTTTGGTGATGAATTCAAAGGCCGCGTCAGCTTTTGCTTTCGCGTTTTCCATAGCATCGCCCGAAGCGTTCCATGGAAAAACCTTGGTTCCGGGACCGAAGGGATCGTTTCCGTCGGCACAGAATGAATGCCAGTAAGCGATGGCAAAGCGAAGCCAATCCTTCATCGCTTTTCCGTTGATGATTTTATCCGCCTGGTAGTATTTAAACGCCAGCGGATTTTTTGATGAAGGGCCCTCAAAAGAAATGGCTCCTATTCCGGGGAAATATTCTTTATCTCCTTTAAAATACGACATCATGTCCTCCTTAACAATTAACAATGCTCAATTAACAATGAGCAAAAATACGATTCATTTTTAAGCGGNNTACACATACAACGGCGATAACACATCAAGGTACTTGTTATATTCCTTGTATGCATCATTGTATGCTGCAACGTTTTCTGCGTTGGGAAGAACGGTTTCTTTGTCATTGATAACGATGTGTTCTTCCGCAAGTTTTTGTATGTCAGGATTTTTCCCTTCCTGATTCAGCAGGCACCAAAGCGCCTGGATTGCTCCGCCCATTGCGGCGGATTCGCTGTTTGCCGGAACTTTCACCGGAACATTCATGATGTCGGCCGCCATTTGCCGCCAAATCGCGCTCTTGCTGCCGCCGCCCGTAATTCTTATTTCCTTAGGGTTAAAGCCCAAATCGGTAAACGCTTCAAGTCCGATTCTCATGCCGAAGATGGCGGCTTCCATCGCGGCGCGCGCGATATTTTCTTTCGTACAATTTGCCTGGGTAAGGCCGGTTATACTTGCCCTCCCTTTGGGAAGATTCGGGGTCCGCTCACCGTTGAAGAAAGGAAGGAACACAACTCCGTCCGCGCCGATGGGAGCTTTGGCAGCCAAAGCGTCGAAATCTTTTACATTAAGACCGAAAAGGCTGCGGGTTTCCTCGGTGGCGACGGTACAGTTCATCGTACAAAGCAAAGGAAGATACCCATTTGTGGACGCGTTGAAGCCCGACAATCCCCGCTTGGGATCGGAGAGCGGAACGGCGGAATAACCGAACAATGTCCCGGAAGTTCCCAGGCTCATTGTGAGGAAACCATCCGTAACGGTTCCGGTTCCGATAGCGGCCATCATGTTATCGCCGCCGCCTGATGAAACAGGAATCCCTTCGGGAATGCCGAACAGTTCGGCCGCTTTCGCGTTTACAAATCCGGCCGCATCGGCAGATTCAATGACCGGCGGCAAGATTTTCATCAAATTAGGATCGATGAGATTGCAGATTTTTTCCGACCATTGCTTTTTCGCGCCGTTATAAATCGCCATACCGGACGCGTCGCCGGGTTCCGCGGTATAGGTTCCGCATAAAAGATAATTCAAATAGTTGTGAGGAAGCATAACATAATGAAGATTTTTGAACGCCTCTGGCTGATGGCGTTTCAGCCAAAAAATCTTGGGGGCGGTAAAACCGGGAAGCATAAGATTGCAAATTTCGGAAATTACCGCCTCGTTTCCGCCCGCTTCTTTCGTAAGAATTTCACATTCTTCCGCGGTTGATGTATCGTTCCAAAGTTTTACGTTGTAAAGCGCTTTCCCGTCTTTATCGAGCGGAACAAAACCATGCTGATGACCGGAAACGCCAATCGCGGCAATCGTTTTCTTGAGATCCGCCGGAATGGCATCAAAACATTTTTTCAGCGCGGCATCATACCATTCGGTTTTCTGCTCCCGCGTTCCGTCATTACGGGCAATAATATCCACGCTTTCCTGCGCCTGGGCGACAGCCTCTTTCGATTCCCAATTGTATAAAAGGACTTTGATACTCTGAGTTCCCATATCAATTCCCGCTGCGGTTTTCATATTAACATTCCTCCATATTTATATCTTAACTATAGTATATTCCTGAAAAGAATAGAGCGATATAGTTTATACTGATTTTATATATCTAAAATTGATCTACATAATAACTTCCCATTTCAGGACGGGCGCATATTTTTTTACTGAGTTTCCGGTTGGGCCGTAAAAGAAAAATTGAAAAGTAAGCGTTAAAAATCCCTTTCATGAGGCTGTTGCAAAACTCCAG
>DBDH01000112.1:47759-50296 GCA_002293455.1 Treponema sp. UBA937 | reverse complement strand
GGAGGGGAACTATAAATCCGACACTTTAATCTTCGGCCCCCAGGGAAAAAACTTAACAGTTTTGAAAGAAATTATTCGTTTTCCGAAACAATTACGTCTATCGTAAGGTCGATCCGGTACGTTTTTCCCTTCTGAACCAATAATGGTTTTATGATCGAATAATCTCCAACCTGGAATCGGATTTGATGTTCCCCGGGTTCCGTCGGATAAGGCGTCTTTGTATCGGTAATTTCCCGATTATTGAAAAAAACCTGGGTATTTTCCGGAACTTCAAATATGATAAGAGGAGTGGGATCCTGTAAATCTATCGCCAAATCCAGAACTTTGCTTTTTTCTACAATAAAACGCCTGCTTTCGTTCCGGTAATCATCCGAAATAATGACCAAACGATGTTCCCCTTCCGTCAGAAGCACTGCTTCATTAAGGTCATTGACCACCTCATCATCAATAATGAGCGTAAAAGGTTTTCCCGGAAGCATTTCGGGATAGCGGATGATGGTATTCACAGCACCAAGGTTATTAAAAACCGGCTTTGCTGTAATACGAAACGTCATGGTCTCCATATCATCACTGATACCCTTGATAACCGGCATAATCCGAATCAACATAGGAAAAGAGGATGGAAGAATCACCCCGGCGGGCATGGAAGCATACGGACTTGCCCTCATTTCGTGATTACGCAGAATGGGAATCTGGTATACTGTCTGAATCTTGTTAAGAATCGGTTCAATGTGACGCTGCCTTGCGTTTACATCCGCGACACCGACTTGTGCACCCGCGGTAATATCGGAATACAGCGCCGCCGCAAGATTTCCCCGATACTCAAGATACCGCTGGGGAACAAGCAGTTCAATTTCCACTCCCTGGAGAAAGCGAATATCATCACTCAAATGAATAAGAAGAGAATCGATATAACTTACATTAATAGCGGTCCCATCAGGATTTTCCGCCGAAACCTCGACACTGCCGGCAATAATAGTACGAAAATTTTCGGCATTGAGAGCCATACACATTACATGCAAAATGAACAATGCCGCTGACCAGCGTTTCATTATGGATTTCCTTCTATCAAAAAAAACCTCCCCGGATCCAAGGCTTGACCGTTTTGTCTCAACTCGAAATGCAGATGAGGCCCTGTAGATAATCCGGTTGATCCAACCCTCCCAATAAGCGTACCGGATTGGACGGTACTTTGCAAGGGGATTAATATATCCGAAAGATGTCCGTACAAACTAAGCCATTCTTCCCCATGATTGATAACAACATATTTCCCCAAAACGGCATTCTCTCCGCGTTCGGTAACCGTTCCCGAACGGGCGGCATACACTTCTGTTCCGATTGGCGCCGCCAAGTCTACCCCCCGGTGAAAAGACGGATTTCCGGTTATCGGATTGATTCTGGAACCAAAGGAACTTGTGAGCCGGTAGCTTTTCAGCGGAAAACGGAAACTATCATTCAGGTAAAAAACCCGTTCAGTTTGCGAAAAATCAGCTCCGGGAATGAACACATAAGGAAGAAGCGCCCCATCTTTTCTTATGTTGATGGGAATCCCGTTTTGCAAATCTCTGGAAGACAAAAGAAGCCGCTCAACATCACTTTTCGGCTGTTCCGGTACAAATAAACCCGGAATAGAAGGCAGTAAAATGACAGAACCTTGTGTCAAAGACGATGGGTGCGCGAGGCGGTTCAAGGTGCTGATGGCCGCGTAGTGGATATTACAACGAGCCGCAAGCGTAAATATATCATCGCCTGCTTTCACCTGGTAAGAAAAAATAGTCAAATTCTCCGCCAAAGGAAGAAATTCCCGCGATGTTACATCTAAACTTGCCATGCGGCGGTAAGCAAATTCCACATCGGCCTGGAATTGCCTAAACTGAATATCACGAATGTGTAAATCGGCTATTTGGGGATAAGAAAAGCCCGTTTCCGAAGACTGTCCATACAGAACGAAGCCTGTCAGAAACAGAATTACGATGAAACAATACAACGGCGTCCGGTAATCCGGAAGTCCGCCAAACAAAGCCCTATGGTTTCTATTATTCATAGATAAAAACGTGATGAAAAGAAAAGGGGATGCCGCAAGTTCCTTAACTTTCAAACATCCCCACGCGGTAAAACAGTACCTTATTCAGCTGAAATAGCTTCTGTAGGACATACACCGGCACAGGCACCGCAATCCATACATTTTTCAGCGTCAATAAAGCGTGCACTATCCTTTTCGGAAATCGCTTCTACCGGACATTCACTGTCGCAGGAGCCGCAATTAATGCAGGCATCACTAATTTTATAAGCCATATTCATCTCCCCTATTGTTAAGTATACTAAAGACTATCATAAATCCGGCCATGATTCAAGGAGAATTTTCAATCGATAGACTTTTTCTATTCCGGACGTTCCTTTATATGTTGATACATTAACACAGAGCCAACAATACCAGAGAAATTAAAACAACTCCGCGAATAAGCTGGAAAATCACAAATCCCTCCTAAAATTAACTCCCTCGCGCACCATAACTATGGCATCAAAACAGTTTTTGC
>DBDH01000112.1:0-47601 GCA_002293455.1 Treponema sp. UBA937 | reverse complement strand
TCCAAAATATTTACGGTTATCACCATGTAAATCCGCGTGAAGCCGCAGTTTTCCCATGCGTTTAACATGGTCTTTAATATCACTTATGTTCGGCTTGGACTTAACCTCGACAATCATTACTTTGTCGCCATTTTCCAGGGTAATATCAACTTCGGCAAGTATATTATTTTTTTCATCTTTTATTTCAGCCTCAGGGTAGGCTTTGGTAAACACAAAGCCTAAGTCACGGAACTTGTGTACCAAATTAGGCAAAACCATGTATTCGACCATTTCACCGAATCTGCCGCCAAGTTTCCCAATCTCCCGGCTGGTTTCCTTCATTTGCCGGTCAGTTTCCTTCATTTGCCGGTCGGTTTCTTTTTGACTCTCGAAAACTTCTTTGACAATACGATCTGTTTCCTTTTGCTGTTCGGAAACTTCCTTTTGCCGTTCGGAAACCTCTTTGAGAATCTGTCTAATTTCCTCGAAACTCACATTCTGTTGTTTGACAATTTCCTTTATTTCAGCCATGTCTTTCTCCTGCCATGTTTATCATACCACTTATTATGGCATCAAAACAGTTTTTGCTTTGGTTTTTACGATATTTTTATGTAATGAGACTCGATTTTCCTAAGCTTACCATTCTTTTGGTTTTTTATCAGGCGGAGTAATATTAAAAGTTTCCCCAGAAGGTTCAATTACATAAAAACCTTGATCCAAGGCATATTTTTTTGTTTCGACGGTCATTATAACACCGGCAACCGCACCTAAGAAAATACGTTTATCTCCATGCAAATCGGCATAAGCCCGCATTTTTTCGAGGCGCTTTATATGGGTTTTAATCTTTCCCATAGTCAAATGCGTTTTTATTTCAACGAGCATCGCTTTGTCGGTGTTTTCCAGCAAAACATCAATTTCAAAGGATATATCATGCTTTTCATCGCATACATATTTATTTCTGGTACCTTCGTTGAAATGTAATCCATGTTTCCTGAATTTTTTAAACAAATTAGGAACAATCATATATTCAATAACTTCGCCAAAACGGTTCGTAAAATCCCCAAACCGCTTATTGTAATCCTTTGTTTGTCGGTCGAATTCGCGGGCATTTTTTTTCAAATCTCTATCGAATTCGCAGGCATATTTTTTCAAATCTCTATCAAATTCGCGAGCCTTTTCTTTCAATCTTCGGTCAAATTCTCGAGAGGCTTCTTTTTGCTGTTCAGCAAGATCTTTGAGGATCTGCCTGATTTCTGCAAAACTTACGTCTTGTTGTTCAGTAATTTCCATTGTTTCACTCATGGGATAACTCCTTATGACATATACTATGGCAGCAAAACAATTTTTGCTTTAAATTCCTCTCCTTTTTTTTACCATAATTCGTAAAAAAACAGTTCTTTACCTGAGTTTTGCAGAGGCTCAACAGAATTTGTATTAGGCAGCCGATATAATCTTTACCCCGAAGTTTTCTGCTCATAAAACATTATCACCCATATCCGCATATCTTTCAATTACGAGGAGCAATGATACACAGAGGAGCAAATGAAGAACCGTGCCGCAGATTCTCCCTCGCGCAAGCGAGTTCTTNNCCTGCTCATTCGGCAGGGACTTCCACAGAGTGAGCGGTTTGTACAGCTTAACATTACGGCAATTACACAAATGCGCTCGTTGGCGGGTAATAGGGAAATTGGAAAGTTATCTTGATACAATCAATAACATCGCCGCAGAGCCTCCCTCGCGCAAGCGAGTTCTTGGGTATTAAGACCTCAACACGAATAAAAAATGATAAAAAAACCGGCCCCCAAGAGGGCCGGTTATTGATCTTTAAACGATATACAGATTAGAAGCTGTAAGTGAAGTCAATCTGGAAGCGATTGTTAATAACAGCGTCCGGTTTGGGATTAGCGTCGCCATCGGGAAGATCAATACTAATCTTGTCGTATACATCGATAGAAGCGCCGCTGCCTACATTGAAGGTTAACTTAGGTTTGAACATAAGCGATGAACCATCATTGTATTTATTACCATCTGCATCAAGACCGGCCTTAAATTCAACGTCCAGAGCGGCGGTAATAAGAGCGTTAATGTCATAACCAGCCCATGCACCAACCAGAAGATATCCATCAACATCCGGATAGAACTGTTCATGCAATTTAAGACCGGCGCGGAAATTCTCTGCAAACGCGTATTCAGCTTTTTGGGTAAGCCAAACACCAAAACCGTCTTTGGAGAAGCTTTCGTTTTTCTTGCTGGTTGAATAGAGGTAAGCTTCGATACTGGCAGTAAGGTTTTCAACCATTTTCAGGTTAAGACCCACAATAGCAGTAAAGGCAGAAAGTTTATTACCAGCCAAACCAACAGCGTCATTATTATCTCTTCCGCCAATGTCAACGGCCGCGCCAATACCGATCATGTCATTACTAAAACTTGCGCCAATAACGAGTTCGGAGAAAGTATCTGCAATATTCACTTTGTCGTCTTTGTCATAATCGCCATCGTTAGATTTTATATCACCAGGAATAAAAAGTCCAAAGTTCAACCCTTCAAGAGGTGTTACTTCAAGACGAAGTCCCGCACCAGTCGCAAAACCCCAGTCTTTGTCACCGCCGGTTCCCCATACGCCGTCATCAATTAAACCGCCGCTTACCTTTGCCATGCCGCCAAAAAGGTTAACCCATGCATATGCATTGCTAACTTTAAAGTTAGAAAAAGGATCGGAACCCGTACCTAAATCATCATAGAACCGAAGATTGAACTTTGCCCCAAAATTCTCAACAGCAAAACTGCCATTGATGTCGAGACGATTTTCGTCATCACCGGAATGGTTCACGAAAGCCGCACCATCGTTGTCGATCGTCATACCGGTCTTCAGAGATCCGCTGATTACCAGTCCCTGTGCGAATAAGCCCCCTGCTACCGCAAGGATCATAAGAACTACAAGAAACTTCTTCATATAAGAATCCTCCTAGGATTGACAAGGGGAAATAATCTACGATTACGGGTAACCCCCTTTATCTAATGTTAATTATAACCACGTATTTTTAAATGTGTCAAGTTTTATTGGTATGAAATTGAAATTTTACCTGTTTTTTGCCAATATTTAATTCTATATAATACAAGAAATTGTGTTATTCTTCGACAATTTATTGCTCATTGTCGAAAAAATATTATTTTTTTAGGGGGCAAAATCGTAATTTACATAGAAAAGTGCGTTATGGTTAACGCACGGGCTGGACGGGAAGTAAGCAAAAAAATTAAAATTAATTTCGCGTAATGCCAAGCAAAAAAGATCGATGCCATAATAACATGAGAAGAGGAATGTATTGTTATGGAAAAGATATAGGAAGCTGCTGAGCGGCAGAATGTAAGTTTTGAGGTACTGAGACAGATTTTTCAAGATATTGCCGAGCGTCAAAAAGAAACCGGCCGGCAGATTGGGAAACTCGGTCACCATTATTCCGTAAGAAGAAGCTGTCCGAACAAATATTATAACAGACCGAAAGTCTGTCTTTTCAGAAAGCCCAAATTCTTATATGCTGTTATTATGAAAAAGCGGTCTTTAATATCTTTGTTTTTCTTGTTTCTTTTATTACCAATAACGTTTCTTTCCTTAGGTTCCTGCACCCGGCTTTTGGGCTGGGGCGTACTTTTGTGGTCTGCCGAAGACCCGGCGGTTCCTTCGGGAACGCTCTTGCCGGTATATATCAGGTCGAATATTGATCAAGTTTGGGTTGTCGGGATTCCCGAGGAGTACCGGGAGAGCGAAGACTCTATCGATAAATTTGAAGTCCGGCTTTGGGAATTGGATTTTGCGGGAAGCAAAAAAGCCGCGGAGGAACGCGCCGCGGAATTTTCTACGTATGCCCAAACTTACGCGGAGACTCTGCAGGATGGTCTTCCTATCCGGGAAAGTCCCGAAAATAATGCCCGCCGCGTCTATCGTTTAAGGGAAGGGCAAATCGTCAAGATTCTTGAACAGACGGACGGAGTTGCCGCGGTGGGGGCATCCGGCGATCCTTTGCCGGGGAATTGGTACCGGGTGCTTACGAGCGACGGTTCTGTCGGTTACTGTTTTTCCTACCGGCTAAAATTGTTTGAACAAAGCGAAGGCCAGGCGGTGGCGTCTCCGGAAGTTGAAACCCGGGAAGAAGACACCGATTTAGATATGATTTTTGCGCAAAAATGGTATCCCGATTGGTATGGAAGCATGATCAACAATATGCAGATTGATCTTACAGATATTTCAAGAAAGTGGAATTTTGATCCCGGTCAGGATTCAGGAATGGCCCGCGTGTATCTGCCCCGGACCGAAAGGACTTTTGATTATACGAGCATAAGACGGTCGGGAAACCGTTCCTGGATTTTTGAAAATACTCCGCTGCACATGACCCTCCGGTCGGATGGCAGCTTGATGGTGCAATATACGGAAGGAACGGGAAGTCCTCAAAGTCAGGTTTTCGTGACTATTCCTGTCAATATTGATGATATTATTATCCAGGAAACAGAGCGGCGTGAAGCGCTTTTTAAAACGCTTGTGGACGCGGGGCCTATCTTCCACAGTGAAAATTATGGAACGCTCAGTTTCTCTTCGGGAAACAGGTTTAACTGGACCGGATACAATCTTCTTATCCCGCAAACCATTCCGTCCACGGTTGAAGGCAGGGGAAGCGTGGGGATGGATTCTTTCCTGTCAAGAGATTTTCAGGATCGATACGCCGGAGTTCTATCGCTTCAATTTTACGGAAGAGAGGGGGAAGCTCCGGCGCGGCGTTATTTCTTATACGTTATTGACAACCGGGGAATCCGGCTTGAGTACGTTCCCGAATCGTCCCTTGACGGAAATGTCGTGAACCGCCGGGCCGTTTCGCCGATTGTGATGTATTTTTACAAAATGGGACAATAATTCATGGCATTCGTTCAGTTCACTAAAGTCTCGCTTGCTTTCGGCGACAGAGATATATTGATGAATGCCGGATTGTATCTCGCTTCAGGTTCCCGCGCCGCGCTTTCTGGAATCAATGGTTCCGGAAAAACAACGTTGATGAAAGTTATCGCGGGGCTTATGCAGAGCGATTCGGGCGAACGCGCAATCCAAAAGGGAACGCGGATTTCTTATTTGCCCCAGTCGGGAATTGTTCACCGGGGGAAACGTTTAATTGATGAAGCGGAAGAAGCGTATCAAGCCGCGGCCGCGATGATTCATCAAATGGAAGATTTGGGCCGGGAACTGGAAAAACGGAAAGAAGATGATGGAAAAACCGCCGCTCTGCTGGAAGAATATCACCAATTACAAGAAACTGTGGAGCAGAGCGGTTATTACAACCGAAGCCAGCAAATCCCCATGGTGCTTACCGGCCTCGGTTTTGCGGAAAGCGATTTGAATCGGCCTTGTGAGGAATTTTCCGGCGGCTGGCAGATGCGCATCGCACTCGCGAAAGTTCTTTTGGAATCGCCGGATATTCTGCTTTTGGACGAACCCACCAACTACCTCGATATTGAAGCGCGGACATGGCTTGAAGAATGGCTGAAAAATTTTTCCGGCGGCTATCTGCTCGTTTCCCATGACCGTTATTTTCTTGATGTAACCGTTAACGAAGTGTACGAACTGTTTCAGGGAACGCTCAAACGTTATGCCGGAAATTATTCCGCTTACGAAAAAATCCGGGAAACGGAACTTGAGACGCTCATGAACAGCTACAAAGCGCAGCAGGAAGAAATCGCGAAAGCCGAAGATCTAATCCGGCGTTTCCGCTATAAACCGACAAAAGCCGCAATGGTTCAGGAACGGATAAAACGCCTTGAAAAAATGGAACGCGTCGAAATCCCCGAATCGCTCAAGAAGATCAATATCCGCTTTCCGCCGCCGCCCCATTCGGGCAGAATCGCCATAACCTTGGAACAGATCGGAAAATCGTACGGAGAGAGACAGATCATTTCCGGCCTCGATCTGCTTCTGGAATCAAAAGAAAAACTGGTTGTAGTAGGACGCAACGGCGCCGGAAAAACAACCTTGCTCCGAATCATCGCGGGCGTGGATCAACAATACGAAGGACATCTTTCGCTTGGAAGCGGAATCTCCGTCGGTTATTTTTCGCAGGACGCCGCCGAAACAATGACCGGAAGCGAATCGGTGCTTGAGTTCATGGAAGCCGAAGCGCCGCTGCATCTTATTCCCAAAGTGAGGGACATGCTCGGCGCGTTCCTTTTCCGCGGCGACGATGTATACAAACCGATTTCGGTGTTATCCGGCGGCGAAAAAAGCAGATTGGCGCTGCTCAAACTGTTATTGAAACCCTTCAATCTTCTTATCCTTGACGAACCGACGAATCATCTCGATCTTTCATCAAAAGATATTTTGCTTGATACGCTTAAGGCCTACGAAGGAACCGTCATTTTCGTAAGCCACGACCGGGAATTCATGGAAGCGCTTTCGACAAAAACGCTTGAACTAAGGCCCGGACAGCACAAACTATATTACGGCAACTATGCGTATTACCTGGACAAACTTGAACGCGAACAATCCGGTCAGGATGAAGTTCAAGTATCGGCACAAAATAAAGAGACGGAGAAAATTCACGATACAAGTTTTGGAGCCGCTGAATTCCGGGAAGCCGATAAAAAGCGGCAGGCCCAACAGCGAAGGCTGCAACGGGAAGAAGAACAGATTCTCAAAACGCTCGAAAGCCTCGAACAGGAAAAACAAAAACTTATCGATGAAATCCAAAAGCCGGAAGTCTATTCCAACGGAGAGAAAGCGAAATCCGTTCAAGCGCGGCTTGATGAAGTGAACGCAAAGATCGATACCGCAAGCGAAGCGTGGGAAGCCATCGCGGCAGAGCTGGAAGAAACAGGAAAATAAAGTGCAAAGGTCAAAACGATGAACAATGTATCAGAACGCAAAGAAACATGGAACGCGAAATTCGCGGAAATGAAAACAAAGCTGTCCAAGCAAGATTCATTTGAAACTGAAAAGAAAAACTTATTGGATATTCACAGCTTATTACATGAGAAATCAGTAACCGGAATCAATGTCGATACCTATTACGATATGTTGTGGAACAATCTTTCTGAATCAACTTGCGGAATAATATCAAAAAAGGAAACATCTATAGCGTGGAACGTATGGCATATAACCCGCATTGAAGATATGATTTCAAATATTTTGATGGCGGGGAAAAACGAAATCTTTGATGAAGAGATTCAGGAAAAATTAGGAATCACGATTAAAGATACCGGCAACGCAATGGATTATTCTGAAATTGATTTGTTCAGTAAAACAATCAATCTAAAAGCATTAAAGCAATATCGAAAAAAAGTTGGAATATCGACTCAGAAAATTCTTGCAAAATTAAAACATAGTGATTTAAAAAGAAAGGTCGAAAAAGAAGGCATCGAAAAAATTAGAGTAAACGGAGGCGTAAGCAGTAACGAAAAAGCAATTTGGCTTTTGGATTTTTGGGGAAGAAAAAATATGATGGGATTAATCACCATGCCGATAACCAGACATCAAATGGTGCATCTCAATGATTGCTTTAATATAAAAGCGCGGTATAATAAAAATTGATATGGAAAGAAATTACATAGAAGAAGCAAGCATGAAAGCATCAACTTGCTGGCTGACCGCAGCCGAAGATTGTTTTTTCCGCCCGGGATCCGGTGATCCTTGGGAAGAAAAAAAATCTTTTACCAAAGAAGAAATTCTGAATTCCCAAACAACTGTTTTCACAACCCGTTTTTTTAAGATTACTGTCAGTGAAAAAAGTCCGGATTTTTTGAAAGGACACATCTTTTTTGATGATTCTTATGGGTTACGAATCGACGCGGGAAATTTCATCTTGGATTCCGAACATCCGATACATCGTACTGAATACTTGAACGTTGCTTACGACACAAATCTGCGTTTAACTTTGGAATTATCCGCAGCATCAGATGTTAGCAACAAAGAAACATAAACGGCCGCAATGTTTACGTTGCCTTTTTGGGGCTCGGTGATTCGGGGATTGAGCCGTCTTCTTTGGGTATCCAAGAATGCCATTCGTCCATTCTGCGCAGCCGGCGCGAAAGGTCTCTGGCAAGATTCATGATCATGAGTGAAAAAATCCCGGCGTCTTGTTTGTAGATTTGCCGGAGAGCTTTATTGGAAATCGACGCGATCATGGATTTTTCCACAACGAGGCCCGTGGCGGCGGAAGGCATAACATCAAGAACTTCCATTTCACCGAGCGTATCACCTTCGGAAAGATGCAAGAGAACATTTCCGTCTTTTCTTATGTCAACGCGCCCATGAACGATAAAATATATTTTATCGTTCCGCTCACCCTCAACCATGAGAGCCGCTCCCGGCTCATAGATATTGTACTCCACATGCGGAAGGACCTGATTAATCTGATCTTCCAACAATCCGCCAAAAAGAGAATATTGCTGCAATGTTCCTGGCTCTATCATAACGCCGCCCCCTCTTTCATTTTTATTTTAATACTAAGCCAACCCGATTTCAAATGCTGCCTTCCGCATGGCAAGAATTGTCTCATTGATCAATTCATCAAGAGAGATTCCCATTCTTTCGGCGCCCTTTTCTATCACGGAACGATTCACTCCCGCGGCAAAGGCCGGAACCTTCCATTTTTTCTTTACGGATTTTACTTCGAGATCGTTCACGCTTTTGGAAGGGCGTACAAGGGCGCAGGCAGTGATAAACCCGGTAAGTTCATCCACGGCGTACAAGGTTTTTTCCATTGCGGAAAGAGGCTCCACATCGACGCACAGTTCCCAGCCGTGGCTTTGAACCGCCCTGATATATTCTTCCGGCCATCCGGCTTCTTCCAGAATGGGTCTTGCCTTGACGCAATGTTCGTTCGGATACATTTGATAATCGATGTCATGCACCAATCCGATGATTCCCCAGGCATCGGCATCTTCGCCGGAAATTTCGGCAAAGTGCCGCATCGCGGCTTCCACGGAAAGAGCGTGCTTCCAAAGGGTTTCATCGCTGTTGTACTTGCGCCAAAGGGTTTCGGCATCGGGTCTTGTTGGTTTCATAATGGCCTCCTGTGTTTGTATATTTTACACCTTATATGCCGGTTATTTCCATATTTCCGATATCAATCCCAAGCCGGGACAGCTCACTTTTCAATCCGGCGATGTCATTTTTCTTGTAGTCAAACAACAATGTTTTTACGCCTAATCCGGCTGGAACGACAAGATTTTTCTGCGTATTATCAATAAATACACATTCTTCCGGTTTTACCATCAATCTGCCAAATGTTGTTAAAAATATATCTTCATGATTCTTTCCGGAACCTATTTCCCCCGAAACAGATATCACATCAAACAAAGCGGACCATTTATGATAATCTACAACACTCTTGATTCTGTCCACTTTGTTGTCGGTGACCATTCCCAGTGTATATCCTCTTTGTTTAATCTCCTGAGCAAGTCTCAGCATATCACGATTTATAGGAGTATTGATAAATGAATCATACAAAACTGCCGGTTCAATTTCACATCCAACCGCATCACAAATTTTTTCCCATATATCTTCATGCCTTATTTTGCCTATCAGCAAATCCGGATTATATTCTCGATAGGCATTATAAAACAGTTCCTTTTTTATCCCGGTAACTGAACATATATAATTGCATATAGATTGAGAACCTGTTTCGTCAAGTGTTAAAACTCCGTCAAAATCAAAAAGTACCGCCTTTATCATGGTTCTCCTCCTATGATACCGTTTTGGATGTCAGGAACAACTATATTCCCCTCAAAAAAAGAGGAGCGAAACCGCCCCTCTCGAAAACTCTACCAGATATATAGTGCATCCTGCGCACAAATACGCCAGGCTTTTTGGGTGACAGTCACCTTATTTCAGAGAACCATCAGCGGCTGCGGCTTTTCCGCTTCCGGCCTTTTGGGGAATGGAACTATTCAGTTCCGACGCCGCTTCCGGACTATAACTGTAGGGTATTTCCCAGGGCTTTGTTGAACTCGCATGGACATTGAAATCCTTCACGGTTGTGCCGCTGTCATAGGAACAATAAGCAGCCGTAAGTTCAGGACTGTTCCCTGAATGATAAAAGCGGGAAAACGCAGCATCCGTCAATTTGGATTTATCATAATACCTGACAATCCTTGACCGATGGGACCCAAAAAAATTATTTTCTACAATGTATTGTGAGCCTATTCCAGGTCCCAGTGAATAACCATCGTTTCCAACCACACCTATGTTGTCATAATAGTTATTATAGATATGCATCTGACAGCCTCTTGAGCGGGGCATACGCTGGGTCGTACCATGAAAATAATTATGATGCAGCGTTATCTGCCGGTCTTCCGGAGTTGTATAACTATCATTGGGCGCTATCAGCATCACCTTATCGTGGTTCGTAAATTCACAGTAAGAAACAGTGATATTCTTTCCCTGTTTGATATCAAAGGCGCCATCGTGATTGTAATTGCGTATCAGATCACTGCATGTACCGTCGGTAAAAGTACAGTGATCCACCCAGATGCCATTGCTGCTTCCTTCAATCCCCAGAGCATCGATACTGGCTTTTGAGTTTGGGTCTATGGAAGTGTCTATTTCCGTAGAACCGTGGGCGTCATAAAAGGTGACATTACGGATGATGATATTCGATCTGCCATTGATCTGCATCCCCCCAAACATGAGCCGCGCATTATTAACCCCGAAAATGGTTGTATTTGAGCCGATTTGAAAAACAATATCACCATGAAGCCGCTTTCCGCCCACATTACTGAATTCATCAAAATACGATTTATCGTCATCGGAAATCTTTCCGTCAGAAAGATCTACATCCCCGTCAACAATGATGAATCTCCTGCCGACGCTTGCCGCGTCGGTAAAAGCCTTGCGTTTTGCAATCGGATCCGGATAGGAAGCATCATCAATAACCAGTACCGAAGCCGCGTATGTCAGGCCGGAACCCTTATTTGCCCTATCCGCCCAGCCGTTTGTGGCAGCCTGTCTGCCCGCAAGGGAACTGACAATCCCTATTTGGGAATCGAGGGCATAGCTGTCCGCGCCCGCCGATTTCGTACTTTGGCAGGAAACAAGCGTCATCACGGCACAGAGGCTCATAATACCCGCCGCGAAAATCGGCAGAGACCGGCATTTTGGATTTCTTAAGGAAATCCGCTTATACTTATAATTCATTTCTTTTCTTCTCAATTCCTACAGGAGGGAACCATTACTGCTTACGCTCTTTCCGCTTCCAGCTTTTTGGGGAACAGAACTGCTCAATCCCGACGCCGATTCCAAGGTATACTTATAGGGTATAACCCAAGGTTTCGTTGAACTCAAATGACTGCCGATATTGTTTGTGTTGAATCCGTGGTTTCCTGAATGGTAGAACTTTGAAAACGTAGAGGCTCCTTCCGCTGATGAATCATAATATTTCACTATCGATGACTGATGGGAACCGAAATTGTTATTTTCTACAATAAATTGCGACCCAATTCCAGGCCCCAGAGAGTAACCGCTGTTTCCGGGTACGCCTATATTGTTATAGTAGTTATTATAGATGTGCATCTCACAGCCTCTGGAGCGGGGCATACGCTGGGTCGTATGGTGAAAATAATTATGGTGCAGCGTTATCTGCCGGTCTTCCGGAGTTGTATAATTATCATTGGGCGCTATCAGCATCACCTTATCGTGGTTCGTAAATTCACAGTAAGAAACGGTGATATTCTTTCCCTGTTTGATATCAAAGGCGCCATCGTGGTTGTAGTTGCGGATCATGTCATCGCATGTACCGTCGGTAAAAGTACAATGATCCACCCAGATGCCATTGCTGTTTCCTTCTACCGACAGAGCATCAATGCTGGCTTTTGAGTCTGAATCTATGGAAGTATTTTTTTCCGTAGAACCGTGGGCGTCATAAAAGGTGACATTCCTGATAATGATATTATTTTTGCCATTGATCCGCATTCCGCCGAACATGAGCCTCGCGTTGTTGATTCCGAAAATGACCGTCTTCGAACCGATTGCATACGTAATATCTTCGTTGGTCCGGCTTCCGTCCGGATTAAATCGATCAAAATACGATTTATCGTCATCGGAAATCTTTCCGTCAGAAAGATCTACATCACCGTTAACAATGATGAATTTATTGCCGTCGTTTGCCGCATTAGTAAAAGCCTCGCGTTTTTCAATCGGATCCGGATAGGAAGCATCATCAATAACCAGTACCGAAGCCGCATAGCTCAAGCCGGCTTTGTTGTTTGCCATATCCGCCCAACCGTAGGTAACTGCTTTTTTACCCGCCAGACTCTCGATAATCCCTATCTGAGCGGCAACAACAGCAGGATCCATCAGTTTCGGAGTACCTGGATCGTCCTTTGTTGGAAGCTCACAGGAAATAAGCGCCGCCATCACAGCGCACAGTCCCGCGAAAATGAGCAAGCATATCAGACTCCTCCGGAAAGGAGTCCGGTTGTATGTATAATCCACTACTATTCTCCTGAAAGCGGCGTACCGGCGAAGATTTTTGACCGGTCGGAATAACCGGCCTGATATTCAGCATTGGTCATGATATAAGAAGCGGCGTGACGCTGTGAAACATCCACAGGGGTTCTGCCGTCCGCTTTTACGTTCCCGTATTCCCGCCATCCTGTAGAAGCGCTTCCTTTAGCAGGATATACGCTTTTTCCATCATCACTCCACCCGGCCAAGGTATAATTGTCGGCAACATGGGAGTTTATTATAGCGATACTGTCCCAGTCTCTTGACGCGCTGCCTGCCCCTCCGGTTCTGGCGAAATACACCTCCCCTTGACGGTCCGCATCAGCGGTAAAATCGCAGTTAAGGAACACAAAGCCCTTTTTATCCGGTCTCGCACGCGCCTGAAGAACGTAAGACGGACGGACCCCTCCCCTGTCATCGGTACGGGCATTGATAACACAATTTTCAAAGAGCGCCGTATCGGGATAACCCCAGATAAAATCCACATCGCCGGTGACATAGCAATTGTAAAACCAGCTATAGCCTTTTACCAGAATGGTATCCTGCCGGCTGATAAGGCGCACATTTTTTACAATCAGCGTCCCTGAATCATTATTAAAATAGATTGTCTCAGCCTGATTGCTCGCGCTTGAGTTTGCTCCGCCTTTTTCGCGGATATTTTCGATGGTAAGATTTTCAATCGACACATTCCCCTTTTTCATAAGGAAAAGTGCCCGGTTGTCGGTTCCCGAATTCAAACTTTCGTAGTTTTCAAAGGAGATAATCGTATTAGTGTTTTCCGTGCTTGTACCTTTGAGAACAAGAGGACGCGGATCGTCCCAGGTGAGATTCCCGCGGTATGTACCGGGAGCAATGCTGATGGAAACCTGGGTAAGCCCCTTATTCCCCGCGGCATAATCAAGAGCGCCCCGAACCGTGCGGAAATCCGCGTTTCCAGTCCGGGAAACCGTTATCTCTCCGCTTGGCGTATGGGCCGCACGCACCGTAAACGTCCAGCTCCTGTCTTCGGGATTGAAACCGGTAAAGTTATTCCCGTTTATGCTTCCCGAAATAACGCCGTCGGGGATGGCGATATAATAATTCCTTCCCGCTTGGAGCTTACCGGAATGGGGAATAATTTCTACTGTTTTCCCCTGCGCGGTCACAAGCTGACTGCCCACATTCAATTCCCGTGTACCATAGATATTTTTTTCAGCGGAAAACTGTATAATATCCGCCACTTCATTAGCCGCGGCATCATATATATAGACAGCCCCGGCTTCCGCAAGGAGAGGAACATCATCAAAGGTGATAATCAGTCCCGTATCCTCAAAAACATTCGCCGAACCAGGGGCAGGAACCAGTTTCTCCGCAAGACCGCTGTAATTGTCTTTGGTAAATGTCAAACCTTCTTCTACAGTAAAAAGTATCTTCCGTGAAGACTCCGGACTGGATTGGTTTGCAATAATGACTTCCGATTCCCCCGGCTTCACGGGAGTAACGGAAAAGGAAGTTCCGCTCGCCCCCCCTTCGGAGGAGAGACTGACCGAATCTCCGGAAACAGTAAGCGTATAGCTGTCATCGCTGCCATTAAAACGCCGTGCCGTAACCGTAAATTCCAGAGGAGACTCTCCCGCGCGGAGAGTTTTTGCGGTTTCCTTATAGGCAATACTTCCGGAAAGCTGAACAAAATCAGAATCCGCAGTGGAAATCAGCAGCGCTGTCTTTCCGCTGTTCAAAGGGCCAACCTTCACATACTCAAGAACAAAAGAAGCGCCGCAGGAATACACGCCTATACCACTGCCGTCCGGAACCCTATTCGCTTCAGGAACGGTATACGAAACCGGCACATTGTTCTTCCCGATGGGAATATCATTCATGTACATCATGATCTCGTCTTTGCTTCCATCTTTGCTGATCTCGTAGCGGAGCTTATACCCGTCGGTTCTGTACTCACCATCGGGTTTTACCATTGGAATTCCGCTGGTATTCTGATAGCCCTTACCGTCTCCCGGAAGGTAGCCCATCTGGAGGCGGTTATTATAATTGATGCCGCCGTAATAAAAAGCGTTTCCGTCAGGCGAGATATCCGACGCAATACCGATATTTTTGTTTCCTGTGGAATCATCGGTAAGAACGATACCCATCTCTACATAGAAATTTCCCTGACTCTGAGACTGTATCGTCTCCCATATCTCTTGCTTCAGCTTGAGAACAATACCTGAGGTGGCATCATCGGAGGTAAATCGCAATACATTCCGATCACCGGCAGATTCAACCGCCGCTGTCCCGCCCGCGGCATCCCAGTTATCCATTCCCGCGGAAAAATCATCCTCAAAATATATGATATCCGTAAGATTTTCAGGGGCATCCTCTACTACCGACTGGGAAGAACAGGCGGCAGTGCTTAAAACAACAATTAATAGGAAGATGATAGCGGCCATTGCCGACCGCCGAATATACCGCTTTTTATTATCCATGATAACATTTACTCCTTGTTAGGGCTGCTTTCCGATATAGGCGAGAATACCGCCATCAACATACAAAACATGACCATTGACAAAATCCGACGCGTTTGAAGCGAGGAATACCGCAGGGCCTTCAAGATCGGCGGGAGTTCCCCAGCGGTTAGCAGGGGTGCGGGAAACAATAAACGTATTGAACGGATGTCCCTCTTCCCTCAGCGGCGCTGTCTGCGGAGTCGCGATGTATCCGGGACCAATGCCGTTACACTGGATATTATACTGTCCATATTCAGAAGCAATATTGCGGGTAAGCATCTTGAGTCCGCCCTTTGCCGCCGCATAAGCGCTGACGGTTTCTCGTCCCAATTCACTCATCATACTGCATATATTGACAATCTTTCCGGCGCCCTTCTTTATCATTCCGGGAATTACCGCCTTGGAAAGAATAAAAGGCGCGTTGAGATCAACATCGATAACCTTCCTCCAGTCTTCCGCGGACATTTCCGTCATAGGTATGCGTTTGATAATCCCCGCATTATTAACGAGAATATCGATAACGCCGATATCAGTTTCAATTTTCTTTATCAGCTCAACAACGGCGGTTTCATCAGTAACATCACAGACATATCCGTTTGCCTCAATACCGGCTTCCTTATAGGAAGCAATACCTTTGTCAACCAGTTCCTGATTGATGTCGTTAAAAGCGATTTTCGCACCCATTTTTGCAAAGGCCGAAGCAATAGTAAACCCGATACCATAGGAAGCTCCAGTAACCAGAGCAACTTTTCCATTAAGACTGAAGCTATTCATATCCATAATTTTCTGTCTCCTCTGTCAATATTATCCTATATCATACAAAAAATAAGCAGACCGAATTTTGGACTATTCTTACATGAATAACACTATTCTGTTGCACTAAATTTCAATCAACAACCAAGTAACCGTTCCTTTCACAAATTATACGTGAGATACAGATAGTTCTATACTACTACAAAACCAGGCTTTTCGGGTGTCAAGCTCTCCTGACGCAACACCGAATCGTGTATCTTTAAGGAGTCTTTCTTTCAGAATAAATCTGTTGTTTGATTTCATCCGTGGAAAGTCCCTGGTCTAATAGTTCAAGAAAATATGTATCCCGCTCTTTTCGTTCTTTTTCGCGGCCTCTTGCCATACCGAACTCTATACCTTCGGAACGTCCTTTTTCCATCCCGAACTCTATGCCTTCTGCTCTGCCTTCCTCACGTCTGTCTTCCCAGCCTTCTTTTTTCGCGTAAGCAATTGCGTCTTCCATGTTCCATTCTTCCAACAGTATATTCAAAACCTCCGAACCATGTATCTTCAAATACTCTCTCAGTATATCATGTTTCTCACAATATTTGATAGCTTTTTTTATCGCTTCTTCTAAATCGTAACCCTCTTTTTGATATGAGCGTACTTTGTCCACAAAAAAGCTGTATTCAGCCAGTTCTTTACAACGATTTACGATCTCCGCGTTTCTTCCTTCGTTGATGTTGATGATTTTCACCTCTAAATCCAGAAGATGATGCGTCCTTTCAGGCAGGCCTAAATCCTCCGGGCTGGCAAATAAATCTGATAAACGGAGAACAGCGGTATCGGGGAAGGGATCGGTTCCGTTGTATAGTACAAAAAACTCAGGATTGGGAATTGTGAGACGTTTTCTTGAATACAAGGTACTGCCTTGTGTTTTCTTCTCAAGAATTCTCGTGATGTACAGCAACAGCCGCAGAGCCATGTTCGGGTTTATGGTACTTTGATGCTCGATAAGCACGACCAGTTTTCCGCCGATTTCAAACGAGATATCGTTGTAAAAATCCATGTACAACACATTTTCGAGCGTGTTAATTTCTATGGGAGTGTCCGGCGGCAAGGCAACACCGCCGAGGGCGCCGTAAAGTTCCCTCAGCACAGCTGAATCATTGAACAGCGTTGTGAAGACGCTGTTCTTGTATTTGGTATTTATGGACATAGCAGCCTCCACACCGATATATGGTGTGGAGACGCGGTTTTGCTTTAGTGGACTATGATTTTTTGTAAAAAAAGAGGAGTCCGGCCATTTACGTTCCCCATTCTGGGCAAGTGGTCGGACTCCTCTCGTAAATCATACTATGCTTATTCATTCTGTGCTACAAACATGCTAGGCTTTTCGAGTAACAGTCACTCGTTTAAAAAAAGCAGGAAGGAGTCTGAAATACAGCTCCTTTCTGCCTTTACGTCTTAATTATTGAAGTTCAAATACATAGAAGCAGGTTTCATCGTCTCTTTTGGTAAATGTGTATTCCCCTGCTTTACCAAGGGGAATGCTTATTTTTGTTGGTACAGTCTGTCCTGTTGTAATAAGCTCGCTGAAACTATCAGGTCCGACAATGGTAAACTTTTTTCCGTTGATCAACCAGATATTCAGGACTGCATTATCACCAGTTGTGGTGACCTTTACATTACCACTATTACTGGATTGAAATTTCACAGGTTTTGTTATGGAAATCCCATTATAGGTAAAACTTGCAACCTTGTCTTTCAAACCAAAGCCGCCGCCATAGGTAAGCCATGAAGGAGTCCCATTCCCACCGTCTCTTTCAGGAATCCAATAGGTACTATTATTGGGCGGACCATCTCCGCCGCCGTCACCGGGCTCACCGCCATCACCAGGATCGCCGCCGTCACCGGGAACATTTTCGCCCTGAACAGAAATAACTTTACTGGCATGGGCGTTAATCATAGCCGCTATCGCGGGATCAGGATCATCAGCTTTCGTGTAGTCATTGGGTTTGAATTCGTATTTCATATCTCCGCCGAACATCCGTCCCGCATACTGAATGACCTTTGTTTTCGCATCTTCGGGGCTGTCGGGGGTATAGATGTACATCGAGGAAGCGGTATCGAAGTTATTATAAGTGTGGCTACCCACTTTTGTTATTACTGAAGCAGGTACTGTATCATTGCGGCTGCTGACTTGATAAGCGTCAAACTCCACCTGATCGGAGTTACTCCAGGGATCGAAGGAATCTGCGGAGTAATTATCCATGTAGTTGTTGAAGGCTTTGATCATACCGCCAATTCCGTCATCAAATGACCCATCCGGGTCGCCTACAATGTCACTTCCCTGCATTGAGATGAGCATGGGCCTCTTGGTATTATGGTAGTAGTTCCCTTCGGCAAAGACAGACGCCCCCCTCACCGATCCGATTCCATATTTTGCCACACCCTCATAATAATTATTGTATACATGAACCCTTCCCAACCTTACCCGGGGATGCCGGGAATCGGAGTGATCAAAGAAATTATGATGATAAGTGATATAGTCGATGGTATCATTGGCACCATTACCCAAAAGGGACGCTTTTCCGGAGTCCCAGTAGTGGTTATACGATAGGGTACACCATTGGGAATCCTTTATATCGCTGGCGCCGTCACCTTTCTTCTTGTCGCCGCCGCCATTTTGTCCATAGAAAAAATCACAGTTGTGTACCCAGATATTGGTATTGTTACTCTGTACGGAAACCGCATCCTCATAGAATTTCTTGAATCCAAGGTTGCGTATTTCCACATTGCTGGAACGTACAATATCAAGGCCAAACTCAAGGTAAGCGTCATCGCCGACACCTTCAAATGTTACCCGTTGTTCATACTGAGCATTATTCCCTTTAAGCTGCAAGAGCTTGTTACTGTTCAGATTCGGCATATCCGCCTCTTTAATCGTTCCGATAAAACGGATAACAAGAGGTCTGCCGGAATCGTTTTTTGTTTTCTCTCTTGGTTTGAGATTGTTGGTATAAATATCCAAGTTCCGCGCATTTCCCGCGGTAACGTAAATAACCTCCGCATTGTCACGAAGGGTTCCGTCATCGTTGTATGCTCCAGAAGCTGTACCCTTGGGAGAAGCAGAAGAGTGAGCAAACCCTGAACGGTCATGGGCTTCGACATTTACACTGGTTTCCGCTCCGGCAAGCTCGTCATTCCCCGCAACGGCATGTATCTTTATATCATAGGAACCGGCCGCCAAACCAAGAATATCGGCGCGGAAATAATCCGGATATTCCCTGACAAGCTGAGTATCGATTTTTGTATAGTCCGCACTCCCCATACCTCTATAATACACATTATAGCTGTCCGCCTCGGGAATTCCCTGCCATGTAACATAAGCCGACTCAAGCCAACCTTCGGAGTCAATAATATTTACAACCTGGGTTGGATCCCACGCATTTATCTGGACAGAGGTAGTCTGTGAAATACGGCTGCCGTCTGCCGCGGTTGCTTTAATTACCGCGGTTCCTGCAGAGACTCCGGTTACAAGGCCGCTGGCGGCGTTAACAGTGGCAATATCCGGATGTAATGATTCCCACGTCAGGGTTTTATCGGCCGCGTTTGACGGCAAGACTGTGCTGTTTATTGAACGGGTTTTCCCTTCAAAGATTGTTACCGACACCGGAAGGGTTATGGCGCTGACTTTTACATTTTGGTCTGTAGGATTTCCGGAACCTTTAGGATTGATACTAGGCTGACAGCCGATCAACAGAGTTAACAGAAACATTCCCGTTAACAGTAGTATACTATATGATTTTTTCTTCATAATGTCCTCCTATTATAAAACAAACATAGTTAATATCATTATGTAACGGTTTTATCATATTTTGCAGACATCTTTTTGCATTTTACAGAAGGAATAAAAAAACTTTCTGCCGTGTTTTTATTGGTCTTTGTAATGATACTTCCTGTGTCCTGTTATGATGATCATCAAAGGATTCTTGTTCAAAACTTATATATACGAATCATGTTCTGGGTGTAGTCACTCGTGCCGACATAAAAAATGCCGAAAGGAATCTGAAATACAGCTCCTTCCGGCAGTTTATCTCGTTGTTACTTTTTTCTTATCTTTGTCTCGTTTCTAATTCAGATTTCAATATAGAACAAATTGATACTGTCAGCCTTTGTTATGTTATGAGTTCCGGCGGAAAGAGGAACGGTCAGATATCCGTTTCCATCGATGGTATAAGAGTTGCCATCAACTTTTACCTTTTTTCCTGCCGCGCTGGTTGACCCGCCGAAAACAAGTTTCAAGGTTGAAGCTCCAGTAGTGGTAAACGATATATTTGTCGATGACTCAATCTTGAGGCACCAATTATACGTAGTACCATTTACCGTAACAGTTCCCTTTGTATTCGATACGTTTCCGGATATGTTGAAAAAGGAATTTGTTCTACCGGATGAAGTAAATGTACAAACCTGATTGCCGGGATTTATAATGGGATCATCATCACCGCCGTCACCGGGGTCATCTCCGTCGCCAGGGCCATCGCCATCGCCGGGATCATCGCCGTCACCGGGGTCATTTCCGCCTGAAGAGGAACCTTCTCCCTGCACAGCGACAAGGTCTGTATCATAACTGTTCAGCGCGGATTTCAGGGCGTTGTTTACGGCATCGGCGGGATCGTCTACCGTATTGTTAAAGGTCCAGTCGAAATCGCCGCCGAACATCCGGCCCGCATACTGCATGACCTTTGTTCTCGCGTTTTGGGGACTGTCGGCGGTGTAGCTGTACATCGAGGAAGCGGTATCGAAGTTGTTATATGTAGCCCCGCCCTTTTTCGCCTTTACCGAAGAAGGTACTGTCTGATTGCGGCTCGAAGCCACATAAGCGTCAAAATCTACCGAATTGGAACTATAGGGGGTGAAGTAAGCCGCGGAGGAATTATCCATGTAGTTGTTGTATGCTTTGATCATGCCGCCGTCTTCACTGGAGAATGTCCCGTTATCATGTCCCTGCATGGAAATAAGCATGGGATTTTTGGTATTGCGGAAATAGTTGCCCTCAACAAAAACATCCGCGCCCATAGTCGCTCCGGCTCCGTACTTCGATACACCGTCATAGTAGTTGTTGTACACATGAACTGTCGCTACCCGGACCCGGGGATGCCGGCTGTCAGAGTGATCATACCAGTTGTGATGAATGCTAATGTAATTCTGCGCGGTGATCGATTCCTTATTGCCGATGAGGTGGGTCTTTCCAGTATCCCAGAAGTGATTATAGGAGAATGTCACATACAATGATTTCTTGGAATCCATCGCGCCGTCGCCCTTGGCCTGATCCGCGTCACCGCCGGCATGTCCATAGAAGAGATCGTTGTTGTGTACCCAGATATTGTTGTTGCCGCTCTGGAGGCCGATATTGTCCCCTTCGCCGCTGTCGGTGTTCATGAACCCGATGTTCCGTATTTCCACATTTGACGCGTTCTTGAGGCGGATTCCCCAGCCGTCAGCGGTTGCATCGTCGCCTACGCCTTCAATGGTGATATAACTGTTTGCATTGTTTTTGTTTTCAACGACAAGATCCCCATCAAGCATATAGGAAAAATCGGTAATCTGCCCGATAAGACGGACGATAAGAGGCTTGGTTTCAGCTCCTTTCTTGTATGCATCGAGGATGGTTTGAAGACCCACACAGGGATTCGCGGTCGCGTTAGCTACATTCATGGACACCGTGTTTTTGGTGTTTTCTGTTACATACAGAATAACCGCGTTATCTTTGGGCGTTCCATCCGCTTTATAGGCGCCGGGAACTTTGCCGCCTGAAAACGCATACCCAGAACGGTCATGAGCCGCAACGGTTACACTCGCCTGGTCGTATGATATTTCGGCACCATTGGAATTGACAGCGGCAACCTTCAAGGTGTACGAACCAGCCTTCATACCCAAAATATCGGCGCGGAAATAATTCGGATATTCCCTGACAAGCTGGGTATCGATTTTCGACGCCGTAACTCCCATACCAGTATAGTATACATTGTAACTCTCCGCACCGGCCGTTTTATTCCATGTGACGTAAGCTGATTCAAGCCAGCCCTCGGAGTCGATAATAGTTACATTTTGGGTTGTAACGCCACTGTATCTGCCAACAATATCCCCGTTGTTCTGAATATTTCTGTTACTGCCAATTCCAGTATCACAGCCGCTCAATAGGGTTAACAGGAACATTCCTGTTAACAATAGTACGCCATACGCTTTTTTCTTCATAAATATCCTCCTATAAATTAAATAGACATAATTTGTATTATTGTCTAACAGTTTAATCATATTTTGCAGACATCTTTTTGTATTTTACAGTATGACGACAGACAATAAGCGGAAATAAAGCCCACAGGTTACTGCCCTGCTGCCCTAGAAGGTTCGCTTTTCAATACTATAACATCAAGCTCAAGTTTATCGCATCTTTTTTCGCATACCGACATACGTTGGCTTATTTCGATGTTTAAGTCTCTATTCGCTTGGTATCCATCAAAAAGAGCATTGATTTTATATCCATGATCATGTTCCATTTTAATGACAATCTCTTTTGTTTTTTTTACCTCTTGTTCCAAACTATCCATCCGCTGATTCAAACTTCTGGCGTCGTCTTTCAAAGTACCTACGTCGTTCTTCAAACCTCCTACGTCGGCCTTTAAAGTACCCACATCGGCTTTTAAAGTACCTACGTCGGCCTTCAAACCTCCTACATCATCCTTTAATGTACCGACGTCGTCCTTCAAAGTACCGACGTCGTCTACTAACGTTTCCAGCATGGTTAGTATTTTGACTTCGTTTGTCATAGCCATTACCCCGCTCCTCTTTGCAGTATATCACCGTTTGTATGTTTTCTCAAAGTGATTATTACCCATATTAATGGGTCAATGTGCATTTTTGATTGTGTTTTTATGGATTTTTCTTAATTTTTTGCCAAAAAAAGAGGAGCGGTTTTGCTCCTCTTAGAAAAGACCCTATATGCAAGCGCGGTTTATTATTCTTTTACAAAAGGCATACCAGGGTTCCTGGTATGCCTTTTTTCATCGAAATGATTCCGCTTTCCTTCACATCAGCCGGAAAGCGGAATGAAAAACTATTTTAATTAGAATATATTACTTAAATATCAATGACCAGACTGTCGCCGATCATCGCTCCCATATAATACGTGCCTGCCAATAACTCTTTCGGTACAGATTGTAATGTATATTTGTTACTAGCATTAAAGTCAGCAATTATTATACCGCCGCATCTAGTGTACCCAATTGCTCAGGTACACTAGGACTTTTCGGTGTCTGTCACTCTCCTGTTTGCTATTCTTCTTCGGGGAGGTAGATTTCTATGGAATACAAGTGCAGTCTACCAGTTTCCTCACCGGCACTATCTGCACTATAAGAAGGAGCAAAATTCAACTGTACTTCGTCTGTCCCCTTATATTCAAAGGTTTGAACGTCCACCGAACTTACAGCTGTGGTTACAAATGATTTGAGCAGGGTACCAGTCGCAGTACTCATAGCAAGTTCTGCCTTACTAGGTTTATTACTTCTGGTGGCTATCCCAACCGCAATCTTAAACGGACCTTGAATCAGAATTGGGGTGCCGTCAGATTTCTCCGTCGTTAGCACTCTGCCCTGACCGCCCGGCTCCATGCAACCAGCAGGAAGAAATTTTAAACCGTTATTTAATAATTGCAAATCAAAACCATCTGAAACCACACCGGTGCCTAAAGTGGAAGCGTATGCATTCCTCTCCCAATCACCACTTGCCTTTGAAAGATCAAGCTTATATGCCGATTCTGCAGCCCAGTTTATTGCTACCGTATCGTTGATAACGGTTACGTTAAAACCTTCAGATGTAACTTCACCAACTCTAGCGGTAACCACAACATTACCCGCACCAACAGCGGTTAATATGCCATCACTAATCGTTGCAACGGCATCAGCGTTTCCGCCGCCTTCTGCAAGAACAACTGACCACGTAATTGTTGGATTGACAACTTCGAGAGCGTTTTCATCATAAACCTTTGCAGTCAAGGTAGTGCTGCCAGCGCTCATATTTAATGTTGGTGCTCCAGAAATTTCAATCGTAGCTGGAGCGCCGGGGGTGAGATCATAACCGGCTTCATCTACGATGATGTCCAGAACTACATAATCATTTCCTGCTGCTGCTAAATAATAATCGCCTGCAGCCAACATTCGGGATTGGGTTTCCAACTTACCCTTTTCTGTAAAAGTAACAATTTTATTGTCGGTATTATAGGGTGAAGGGGCAGTCATCAAGATCGCAGACCGAAGCGCAGTAGCATTGTAATCAGCGTTCTGGGAAGTTAAAAAACTAACTTTTGCATTTTGAACAAGATTGATTTTTATCAATCTTCGGTTTGCATCTGAAGCTCCTCCAAATTTCAGCTGGTAATCAAAATCTTCAGCGTAACCTGCGCTATCGGTGGAAGGTGCAATGGTAAGTTCTCTACTATTACCGGGAATTAATGTAAAATAGTCTCCCCACACAAGATAATCACTGCTGTCGGTAAATACCAATTCACCACCATCACCAAAGATAGCCATATAGGTACTCAGTTTATTTGTGTCTGTTGTAGGTGCAACATATACAAAGCCCGTAACTTCGATGTCAACATTGGCAAATTTGCTCGAATCAGCCACGGATGTGGCGGTAACCGTAACGGTACCTACACTAACGCCTGTCAATTCGCCGCTATTCGCATTAATCGTTGCAACGGTATCAGCGTTTCCGCCGCCTTCTTTAAGAACAACTGACCATGTAACCGTTTGATTGGCGGTATTTGGCAAAACCTCCGCTGTCAATGTAATTTTTTCGCCTTTTGCTACTTCTGTTACAGTGCTGGTTATATTAACAGCTGTTACAGGAACTGCCGGCGGGTTAATCGTTACCGTAAATGGATCGCTCGCCACATCTCCGGCGCCTATGGCTTTAACCGTAACGTCACCCGCACCAGTGCCTGTCAACAGACCGGCGGTATCAATTGTTGCAGTGCCAGTACCATTAGTAACTGACCATGTAACTGCTTGATCGGCAGTAGCCGGAAGAACCGTTGCTGTGAATTGAAGAGTATCTCCTACCTCGATCTCGTCAACATCATCAGCACTGGCTATTGTAACGGATTCAACGGGATCATATTGCGGCAGCGGAGCACCAACAGGCTCAATCTTGATTGAAGAAATAGTGAGGCTTACATTTCCTTCTGTTCTTAACATAATGAATGAGGTTTTTAAGCTATCAAGATTACTATCAGGATCATCAAACCGCGCCACAGGATCAACCGTTAATTCTACTTGACCTCCTGTCACATCCGGTCTAGCACTATACGGCCTTGAACCAGCGGTTGAGTTCAATCTCTTTACCACACTATCGTTAGCAGTAGTGGAATTATTATGTATAAAAATTTGAAAATTCCCCTTATCTGCATCTTCACCTGTATCTGAATCCACAGAACTGATGTATGTAATAGTGACTTTAAATTCTTCTGAAAGATTCAACTGACCATTTCTATCATATACAGTGCTGCTTGTGTCTGTATCTGATTTTGAACCAATCGACAGCCGACCATTATTCAACACCAGATTTCCATTGGAATCGAGTGAGACATTACCACTTCGAACGATAGCATCCAACCCATTCATGACGAAAGCGGTTTTATTCCTTTCCGGTACGGTATCTGAATCACCAGCTTCCCATATCCAGGTTTCCAACGGATCAACAACAAGCGGCGGGTCCTCATCATCACCCGGTCCACCACCTGGATCAACCGGACTATTGCATCCCAGAAAAACGAGAGCAAACAACATCATCAATGTGATGAAAATCATTGAGAACTTTTTCATAAAAGTCCCTCCTCACAATAATATTACATAGCCGCCATCTATGCTGCTATGCTGAAAATAGAGCGGCTTTATGTACAAGAAATAAAGCCGGACCTGCGTATGATGACAGGCCCGGGGCAACATGAGCCTTGAAAAAACGGTATTGTTCCTTGGAGGTCGCAATAACACATGTTGTGTTTATTATCCACTGGTTTTTGCAAAAAAAGCAGACGTGATTTTGGATTATTCTGATAATGGGGAAAAAATTATTGGCGCCTGTCGTAAAAATGGAGAGCAAGCGTTACGCCGGTTTGCCGTTGAGTTTGAGGCCGCGTTACCCTTTTTATATTTCTGTCTTGAAGTGTCCTACTACATCTTCCATTACATGGATGGTTTCTACGGTTTTTTCTGCCATATTCGATACGGAACGGGTGTCGTTTTCAATCTGCGCGGTACCGGAGGAAACCTGTTGTATGTTCTGCTGGATTTCCATGGTGGATTCCCGCAGACGGGTAATTTCCGCAAGAATGGACTTGTTCCCGATTCCCATCTCACGGGAGCCGGTTTGAACCTGCAGGGTTATTTCGTTCATCTCTTTCAGAGCTGAAAGTATCTGTCCTGAGCCCTCACGCTGTTCCAGCATAGCATGTTGTACATCCCGCACAATCGAATCGGTCTGAGCGATACGTTCGGATACCCGTGAGAAGGCCTGTTCCGATTCTGCTGACGCCGCCACTACTTCCGAAATTGCCTGCTGAACAAGGTTGATCTCCGACCGGATTGTCTTTGACTGCTCCGCCGAAGTTTCCGCAAGTTTGCGGATCTCATCGGCAACAACAGAGAATCCCCTTCCCGCTTCTCCCGCGTGGGCGGCTTCGATGGCGGCATTCATGGCGAGCAGATTTGTCTGACTGGCGATTGCGGAAATAACTTTGTTTGCTTCAAGAAGGGTTACGGAACGTTCCGTAATAAGTTCAATTTTTTGCATGGAATCGGATTGAGCCTTTTTCCCCTTGTCAGCCAGTGTTATCAGTTCGGCAAATTGGTTTGCCATCAAGTTGATGGAACTGGTAACAGAACCGATATTTCCTACCATTTGTTCAATGGCGGAGGACGCTTCGCTGATGCTTGAAACCTGTTCGCCGACCACCTGTTCCAGAGATTGGATATTGCTGGCGATCTGTTCAACCGCGCTTGAGGATTGGGTCACGCTTTCCGCCTGGATAAGGGACTTCTCCCTGATGTTTTTGATGCTTATGGATATCTGCTCTACCGCGCCGGCTGTATTTTCCGCGCTTCGGTACAGTTGTTCTCCCAGTGCGGTAAGTCCCTTCTGGGCTTTTTTTATATCGCTTATGCTGTCCGCGAGGCCATTACAGAAATTGTTAACCAGACCGGAAATGGAGGCGAGTTCATCAATAGATACCACGGATATCCGCCGGGTAAGATCCTTTTCCGCTGAAGAAAGCTGATCCATCTGGCTGATTATGGACTGGTATATCTGGGATGTTCCCTTTGCCCAGCTGAATACAAGAATAAACACAATTAAAACATAGATGAATATGGATGCCGCTATACTGAGCCGCATCTGTGCAGACAGGCCGGACTCATCGCGGGCTGCCAGTCCGGATACGATAAGAACACAGGCAAGGGTAAATACCGCGGCCAAAATAAACAAAAACAGCGGGATGATGATAATTTTTCTTTGCTGCCGATCCACCCGCAGCGAAGCGGGATACTCAACCAGGTTCCGGTTAAGGAGAAAACGTGTTATAAGCCTGTCGGTATTGATAAAAATATAGGCAGCGCCGAGCAGGCCAAAGGAAATGGAAAAAAGAAACATTCCTGTCCGCTGTTCAGGAGGGATGCCAAGCGCGGAGCTAAGGGGAAGTATGGATGCGGCATACAATAGAAGCAGGACAACGTATGTGCTTAGGGAACGAAGGGGCAGTCCACCCAATCTGAACAGAGACTGATCGTTCTGTTTACCGGTTTGTTCCGCGGAAATGAATTCTTCATTAAAAATCCGCGCGTATCTCCCCAAAACAACAAGTACCAGCAGGATAAAACCTGCGCTTTCTCCCATCAATATAAGGAGTGTAGGCATAGGGATATTCCCCGGAGTCCGGAGCATCATTACGGCGGCAAAGATAAGACATATATTAACCAGCAGACTGGAAATAACAAGTCTTGTAAAAAACTTTTTAGCATAATTCATATTAACTTTTCCTTTTTTAACGCACGGTTGTCACCCGCACATTAAATTATATCATGCAACAAAACCGGCGTCAATCAGCAAACTATCAGAAACACGTTCGTTTCATAAAATGAAATTTCAATGGAGAAGGAAGGGATCGAAGCTCGGTGATTGAGGTTCTCGAAATCACCGCATTAGAATTATCTTCGTATGGCCCCTTCGAGTGCCTCAGGAACCGCCCTTCGAGTGCCTCAGGGACCGCTTTTCGACAATCACTTAGGTTTTTTCCATCTCCGTCAATGCTCTCTTTATTCTTGCACACAAAGTTAAAAGTTTATGAAACGAACGTGTATACTGTCCTGAGGTGTCCATTTAATAACGCAAAACACTTTGCCTTATGAAGACAAAAGACGGGGAAAGCAAAAAAAGAGCAAAGAATCCATCTTTGCTCTTTGATAATTACCCTTTGCTATTTGCTAACTGCCCCTAACCCATCTCGTTCATTCTTTCCAGGGGGGATACAATTTCGGTAACGCGGACGCCGAAGTTTTCATCGATAACGACAACTTCGCCTTTGGCAATCAGCTTATGGTTAACGAGAATGTCCACAGGTTCACCGGCCAGTTTATCAAGCTCGATAATTGTGCCTTCGCCCATGCCGAGGATTTCCTTGATGAGCTTTCTCGTGCGGCCGAGTTCTACGGTCATTTCCATGAAAACGTCCATGATAAGACCGATGTTTCCCTGTTCCTGCACGGTAATCTGCTGATTCAGCCCCGGGAACTGAACCGATTGCACATTGGAAGGAGTTCCTCCCATGACGCCGCCCATATTTGGCATGTTCATACCTTGCATATTCATGCCGGACATATTCATCGGCATTCCCATTCCCATATTGGGCATGTTCATGCCTTGCATGTTCATGCCTTGCATGTTCATGCCGGGCATATTCATGCCTTGCATTCCGCCCATAGAACCCATATCCATGCTGGTAAACCCGCCGGAAGGAGCGGCGGCGGCATTCAACGCGCTGTTTAACGCGGAAGCAATTTGCGTACTGAACACTTCCCAGACAGGAGCCTTGAATCCGTCGCCGAAATCAATCTGGTAAGAAGCGGCTTGAAAAGCTCCGCCCGGCAGAGCGACTACGGCCTTGGGAACATTGGTAGCCTGCGGAGACATAGAAGCAACGGTTTTATTTCCCGTTTTATCGGTTATCGCGGTAATCTGGGAACCAGCCATCTGGGAAAACACTTCCCCGATAACCGACAAAGCCATCTCATCAAGTTCGATGTTATCTTCTTTGTTCATTAGGGACGCGAGTTTTTTTGCCGTCTCCTCATTGATTACATAGACATGCTCACCGGGAAAGCCCGCGGTTAAATCAGCCTTTACGGCGGTCACGGTATCGGGAAGTTTCGACAAAAACGCGTCCCGGTCAGTTACTTCAACCTGGGGACCGCTTAAGGTTACCGAAACGCCTGTCATCATCGAAAGATTCGATGATAAAACCGGAGTAATTCCCGACAGGAGATCCTGCAGTACCTGGCTTTCGCTGTTTGACTGCGAAGAAGCGGCGGGACCCGGCGAAGAAGAACCGCCCAGGCCGCCCATGCTGGAAGAGTCAACACCTGCCAACAGTGCATCAATTTCATCTTGCGAAAGAGCGCCATCGCTCATAATGATTCCTCCACTTCAGATGTGAGCTCTTCAAATTCCTCTTGTTCAAGCTCCGCAGTTTTCTTGATTATTTGGACAGCCATTTTCTTCCCGATAACACCGGGACGGCACAGGAATTTTTTCTTACTCCCGATATTCAGCGAAAACGGATCTCCCACCCGGACATTATACAGCCGGATTACATCATTCAGCCGCAGGGAGAGTACATCCCTTACGGGTACATTCACTCTTCCTATTTCAGCTACTACATTAACATCGACATTTGACAGTTTTTCCTTAAGAATGTTCAGATTTTCTGTCGTAGTTCCCCTTCTTACCGACGAATACCAGTACTGCGCCGACAATTTCCCGATAATCGGTTCGATGGTAAGATACGGGATACAAAAATTCATCATGCCTTCAACATCGCCGACTTTTGTTTCAAGCGTTACCAGAACAACCATTTCCGTAGGCGGAACTATCGACGCAAACTGAGGATTGGTATCGATCTGGCCGAGCCGCGGACGCAGGTCGATCACCTGGGCCCAGGCTTCGCGCATATTTCCGAGGATGCGGACAATAATGCCTTCCATTACGGATTGTTCAATGTCGGTAAGTTCATGCTGGGATTTCGTGCCTTCACCCGTGCCGCCGAAAAGCCGGTCAATGATGGAAAAAGTAATCGCCGGGTCAATTTCGAGGATGGCGTTTCCCTTTAAAGGGTCCATATTGATGATGGCAAGCGTCGTAGGCGTCGGGATCGATCTGATAAACTCTTCATAGGTAAGCTGATCTACCGACGCGACGTGAACATGCACGAGGCTCCGGAGCGTTGCAGAAAGCGCGGTCGTGGTAAGGCGGGCAAAGGTTTCATGCATGATTGAAACGGTGCGGATTTGTTCTTTTGAAAACTTGTCCGGCCGCTTGAAATCGTATATCTTAATTTTCCGGGTATCCGCGGCAGGTCTGAAATCCTCCGGCTCGGTATCGCCCGCATTGATTGCAGTTAGAAGCTGGTCAATTTCTTCCTGGGACAGAACTTCGGTCATTCCCTTTCATCCGCCTTACTATTTTGTGTAAAAACACTATTTGTTCTTACAAGATCACGAGCCTCTTGCAAAAACTGAAGGTTTGCAATTGCCTCTCTTTTCTCTATTTTAAAAAATCATCTCTATTTACACAATAGCATAGAAACGCTGTTTATGCTCACAAATTTCCAAAAAAAGCGATATTTGCCTACATTTGAATGACATCAAACTGCTGGAACAACACGTTCCTGATTTTGGTCGTCTGGAGAATTCTGGTATTCAGGGCTTCCCGGATTTCCTGCTGCAGCTGGAGTTCATGTTCCGGCCGAAGTTCATCTATCGTTTTCAATGAAAAAAACGACCTGATAAAATCCTGTATTTCGTACCTGCGGTTGGTAAGCTCGGTTTGGGCCAACCGGTCATTCATATCATACCCAAGGGCAAGACTCACCCTCACCATAGCGGGAGTCGGGTCATTTGTCCGTGTATTAATGAGATCGATGGCGGTAAAATACATATATTCCGGTCTTCTTCCGACATAAGGATCGGTTTCGCTCACTGTGGTTTGATTGCGGCCGCCTCTGTTCAAAAAATTGAAGGTTATAACCGCTACCGTAACGATAAAAATAAGCGCCCCAAGACCGATGGCGATAAATTTCAACAGTTTGGGCAATAAACCGCCCAAGCCTGAGGATTTTTTTGAGCCGCCGTCCATACCGGGCGAACTATCAAGACCAAGATCATCATCGTCATCAGACATGAATTCCTCCGATTCTTGCAAAATTTGCGTAATTACAATCGCAAAAACTGAAGTTTTGCAATTGCCTCAATATATACAAAAAATTACATTGATGCAAATACCGCAACGTGGGATACAACAGAGCATCCCCTTTACATATTATCGGCAAAAAGAAAATATATATTAATAAGGCTCTTGTAAAACCATCGGAGGAATAAATAAGATAACGCGTATACTGCCGCACATCGTTCGTCAGCGTTTTTTTCTGAAAATCCGGTAATTTATTGATGGAAAGATGTTGTTTTTTTTCTCAAGGACGGTCAGCCATTCGGGGCTGGCGTAGGAACTCCCCAACGCTTCATAAATTGTGGTAAAATTCCGCAGAGACGATTCAATCTGCTGCCTTGCGAAATCCGCGTGTTTATGGGAACTCATCATTTTGGGCCAATCCGATGCCTGGATAAGCAGAATTTCCCTCGCGGCTTGATTCAAAGCCCGTTCGTTCAACCCCGTTTCGTCCGGAAAGCTTTCCGCCAGTTCAATCATTCTGTTGATAGAACGGGAAATGTGCCGATATACCCAATCATTGGAAGAATCCAGCCATGTTTCAGCATATCCGTTGGTTCCCCAGGACGAAAATTCAGGAAGTACCGTTTGATAAGAATGTACCGGGCGGCCGCTCAAATAGTCTCCGGGCAAAATGAGTTCTATATCCGTCCTATGGGCGGCTTCTCTGAACAGCTGGTCCAGGAACGTGATTCCTTCATACCAATGATGACCAAAATCATCAATATTGTTCGTCCATACACTGACCGGCAGCACATCCATATATTCGGAAGCCTGACGCAGGCGTTCGGCGCGCCTGTCCAAAAAAACTTTCGCGTGTTCCCGCGCTTTTTTTTCGGCTTCCTCCAGGTTATACATCCGCGGGCGGTCTTGATTTTTATCTTTTGACCAATACTTATACCCTGTAGGAATTCTGGGCCAGCCGGACCGAATGAAAGAAGACAAATCTTCCAAAGGAACTTCATATCCCGCGTCTTTTTGAGCATCCCGGTAAAGCGGATCCCGGGCAAATCCATCCTGTGTACCCCATACATCCTTCGCCGAATAAAAATCGTTTGAAAATACTTCCACCCCGGCAGGCGTTTTAACGGGATAAAAACTTCCGTATTTCGGCAGAGGATTCCCCAAGACAAGGCCGTGTACATTTACGATGGTATAATTAATGTTATAAGCCCTCAGGGAAGCATCCAGTTCCGGAGACCAGCCCAATTCAGGAAGCCAAAAGCCTAAAGGATTTTTACCGAAATAAGACCGGTGAGACGCCAGCGCTACTTCAATTTGCGCCTGAATACTTTCCGGATAGTTCGTATAAAACGGCAAAAAAGCGTATGTTACCGCTGTAGTAAGAAACTCAATCCTCCCTTTTTGCCGGAAGAACTCAAAAACACCCAGAATATTTTTCTGGTATCTTTCAGTAAAAAGAATTTTATTATCCACCAAAGTATCGTAATAATGCCGGACAAGAGCGTTTAATTCAGGATTCCCGGAAGTTCTTTCGAGTTCACGCAGGCCGAATTCAATTTTCCTATCCACATATTCCAGATATTTATTGATTAAAAGATCATCGGATAACATGCGGCAAAGCGTCGGTGAAAAAGAAACGGCGATTTTAAACGGAATCCGGTCGGCATCCAGATGATCGATCATTTTAAGAAAAGGGATATAGGTATCGGAAAGCCGCTCAAAAAGGAAGCGTTCCTCCGGCACCCATGCCAGCTCAGGATGTCTCACAAAGGGAAGATGGGCGTTAAAAACCAACGAAAGAAAAGGACCTGTCTGCATGATATCCGCCTTCACTTTCTGGAAACCCGGCGGACCCGGGCAACCCTGTCTACATTTCGAAGTATCTCAAATTCTTCAATTCCGGACAAATTGAGCATAGGATATTTTGGAATGTTCCGCACAGCTTCATCAGCGGGATTCAAAGCCTGAGGAACAAGAATTTGATGGGAAGAAATTATCATCTCTTTTGTTTCTCCCCGGTCCGCGCAAATTCTTACCTGGAACAACCTGATATCCGGATCGAGATAAATGCCCCAGGAATTGTCGGTATTACCCACCGAAATGAAAAAAGGTTCTACATCGGGAGGCACTCCTTGAAACGGAAGAGGCATCACATGAAGAACATATCCCTTAAAAAAGGGAGATGACTCATAAGCCTTCCTGTCGAGGGAATTGATCTCCCAAAAAACAAAAACCCATAAAGGATCCCGAAGCAACACTTCAAGATAATTCATATTATAGCGTTTGGGAAGGGGCGCTAACTCAGGCACTTGAACAGAACCGGCAAATGCCGCCGCCTGATTTTCTTCAAATTCTACATCCGCACCAGCTTCCAGCAATTCCTGTATGATAAAACTTCTCTCTAAATCCCACGGAATAAAGATACCCATCGTATCAGCCATTTTTATTAATTCATGAGTGGTTAAAGTTTCAAGATACGTTTTTGTTTCACATGTACAATGCTTCATACGTTTTATCATGATAAAAAAAGAAGATTCATGTCAAGCACCCGTGTTGAATTACCATCGCGGCGGGTGTCTCATATTCGAGTTTGAAATTTTCCCTAAACCCGTATAATCCGCGACTTTGTTAAGACCTCCGCTCCTTTCTCGGTAATAATGAAATCATTTTCCAGCCTGCATCCTCCCAACAAGGGATTGTAGATGCCCGGTTCCAGGGCAAGCACCATGCCTTTTTGCAAAATCCAATCGTTGTCTTCTCTGCCGCGGAAAGAAGGCGCTTCGTGAACATCAAGGCCGACGCCGTGTCCCAAAGAATGCGGCATGGTATATTTTCCGCGCGCAAAAATCGTGTCAACGGCTTTCGCGATATCTTTCGCGGCGGTTCCGTCTTTGAGCATGGATTTTCCTTTTTCGTAAGCCTTTTCTACAAGGCCGATCATTTTTTCCTGATCTTTGGAGAGCGTTCCTCTCGCGATGGTAAGCGTTACATCCGTAGCGTAACCAAAATAGCGTATGCCAAAATCAAGGATAGAAAGCCCGTCTTCCACAAAACTTTCATTGGTAAATCCCGGAAACGCGTGAATGCTGAAACTTCTCTTGGGACCTGCCGCAAGCGTTTCAAAACTGCTTCCCTCTGTTCCCAGTTTCCGGGATTCCGCTTCTATAAAGAGCGCCGCGTCAGTTTCGGTTTTAAGCGATTTTTTGTGGAATTCTTTTTCAAGCGAATCGATAATGTGATTGGTTATCTTTGCCGCTTTCCGGTATATTTCAAGTTCATATTCATCTTTGATAACCCGGCAGGAGGCCGCTTCATCGTGAACCCCGCCATTCCGGCATATCACTTCGTAACCGTCCAAGATTTCAACATAATCCAAAAAAGAAAGATAGGACGTTACCGGCGGGATTTCAATTCTGGAATTGAGCGGAATATTACATAATTTCGCGGCGCTTCTCAGCGCCTTTGTGGACCGGCGGTCAAAATCGGCATAGGGCAGCATCGCGTCAACATGAGCCAAAAGTTTTGCCAAATGTATATCCCAGGGCACGAGAAGCGATCTCCGGTCTACGGTCAGGAACAGAAGCGCGTCCATAGGATGTCCCGTCAGCCATCGGATAGAAGCGTCCCTCCGGCCTTCGGTATCTTCAAACATGACCATGGCAATGCCTTCCCGCGCCATCCAGTTGTACATTTTTTCTCGTCTCTTAGTGAACATTTCCATCCCATAAATATGGCGGGTATTTTTATTTAAGGCAAGCTCTCAGATCAGAATGATGTACCCAGCGCGGACGCATAATCCGCCGCGTAACGCATAAGCTGCGGATTATCCGGCGCAATCGCCAAAGCCTGTTTCAGGTAATAGACAGCCCGGCGTTCATCTCGGTTTCTATGATACATCTCGAACATGGCGGTCAGCGCGTCAAGGTTGCGGGGGTCTTCAAACAAGCTGGACCGCAGATCGCTCGTTACGGCATCTTCGCCGGATCTGAGCCGGCTCCGCAGAAAATAATAACGGCTTTTCAAAACTCCTCCGGGCAGCGCGGCAAGTTCCGATTCTATGATATTCCCGGCCTCGGAAGTCCGCCCCGTATCAATTAAAGCGGAAACATACGCAATAGCCGAATCCTCATGAGAAGGATCTTTCTCATATAATTCCCGCGCAAAGGCCAGGGCGGACGCGTTATTGCCCAATCGGCGCTGAATCGTATACGCGTTCAGCAAATCCTGGAATGATCTCCGGTCCTGGAGAAGCGGTTCCAAATAGGTTTGAGCCTCCCGCCACGCTTCCCGACGGACAGCATCCTGAACCGCCAAATCCCTTACCTGAACCGACGGATTTTCCTGGCTTACATAACGGTTTAGAATATCCCGGCCTTCTTCCTGGGATTCCGGACGGGAAGATCTCAGCATCAGCCCCGCGGCATATACCGCCACTTCTTCATCATTAGGATTCGTTCTTAAAATCGACCGTAAATAATTCAAGGCCGCGTCCGCGTTTCTGTACCCTTCAGCCTGAATCCGCGCCCTCAAAAACAAATAGGTACGGTTTGTGCTGTCAATTCCGGCATATATATCAAGAATAGACTGAGCCGGCTGGTACTGCCCCCTTTCTATCAGGATATGAGCGCGCATCAGCAGAAATTGACCATCTCTGGGATTTTGCTGAAGGATTTCCGCTACCGCCGATTCCGCCCGTGACCAATCCTTCGCGTTATAATACGCAATAGCAAGCTGGCGTTTTACCGTTGTGTTGTCAGGATATTGAATGACCAAGTCCGAAATAATATTGACAGCTTCCTGAAAGTTCCCCAACAAGGATTGAACGCCGGCAAGTCCTAACACCGCCGGATACATATCGGCGGACAGATTGTGAGCCTTTGTAAATTCCTGGGACGCGTTCTGTAAATCGCCGCTTCTTTCGTACACAATGCCTAAAAAATACGGAGCAAGTACCGAAGCGGAATTTATTGTTTCAGCTTTTTGTAAATCCGGCACCGCTTCCAAAAGCCTTTCCGGATTTGTCTCATTAAGAAGCGCCAGGAACGGAAGCACATGTTCAAGATAATCCGCGGATGACGCGGGAGGAGCCGTATACACTCCCGCCTGGGCAGTCCGTATAATCCGGTTGTAACTATGCGTTTGAGGAGGATCAGCCATAGGCAGCGTTGTTTTTATATCAGGATAGATATTTTTCATGAGTGTTACCGCGGCGGCGCTCATGGCTCTGCCGTAATCGGAATTACCTACATTTCTCACGCGGATGGTATCCAGAGCTTTCATCAAAGATGAAGGAGACCCGATTTCTACGAAGGACCGAATTTCCTCCGCGACCCCTCCGCCTTGAGGCCTGGGATCCGGTTGAACAGCCGGAATAACAGGCTGAACATCTGTCAGGGAAGTTTCTTTAATATCCGGCTGCCCCCCGCAGGAAAAAAAACAAATGGTGAGGATTACGAGAACGCAAAAAAAGAGCGCAAACTTGATTTGTGTTTTTTCATCTTCATGGAAGATCACTTATGGGCATCCTCCGGTTTGGTTTTGTTCCCCAAAGAAACCAAAACCAGGATTAATCCCGCTAAAACCAGAACCAAGGGCCACCAATTCAACACAAACTGAACAAACGAAAAAGGAACCACATCAAACGAAAACATGAGAAGAACGCATCCAAGAATCACAAACGCGATGGAAGGGACCATGTACCTTGGCTTGAAAGAAGCGTATCTGCGCCATCCGGCTATAATAAGCGAAAGTCCGGCAAATACTGAAAACAACGGCCAGGACTGAGACAAAGAAAAAGGAAAGATATTCAAAGACGATAAAAAGAGAAAAAATCCCGTCTGGAGAAAACAGGCGGCAATAAAAAAATACAGAGATTTTTTATTCAAGGTTACCGCTATTACCGCGAAAACCGCGCCGATAATTACTACAAGGAAGGAAAAAAAAATGGAAGCGCGGGATGTACCGGAAATTGTTCCAAGGAGAGAAGCAATTCCCAGAAGCATGAGTAAAAGACCGATAAAAAACGATATTTTCGCAGCTATTTTTCGTTCAAACCTTGTGTGCATACAAAACCATTATAACCATACTATGGTTCTCTTGCCAATAGGAAGAACCTGTGATAGGATGCGGCTGTGAATGTTTGTCTCATTTCAAACAAATCAACATTTTTTTTCTCTTTCATTTTTTTTATCCTCTTTTTTACTGCATGTAACGCGTCATCCGGTAAATCGGCAATTATTGACCCTTACTATACCACAGGATCGGATAAATATCAGGAAAATTTACAGGATTTGTTCAATCTTCTTGAACAGGAACCGGGCCCCGGAGAACATCAATTCGCGATAGTCCGGGAAATTGCCAACGAATATGTCCGCCTGAAAGAATACGGTAAATTGAGCAATTTTTTATCGGCCTGGGTCGATACACATCCCCTTGATATCTACAATGCTTTTTATCTCTTGATGATCGGTTACGCTTATATTCAGCAGGACGCGGCGCCGGTTGCGGCTCTGTATTTCGATCTCATTATAAAAAATTATCCTGATTTAACGGTCCAGGACGAATCGATACATCTTATTTGTCTTAATCAATTGATTGAGCTTGTGGACCGTCCGGATCAATTGGTTTGGTATTATGAGGAATTAATTTCCCGTTTTTCCGAAAAAATCAATTTGGGAACCGCGTATTTTATGCTCGGACAGGCCTATGAACAAACAGGAGATTGGGATAAGGCAATTCAATCCTACACTCAATTTTTGCCTTATTATTACGATGCCGTTATTCCCGGTTTCCCTGACGCGCAGATTTACGCGAAACAATTGGTAGATTTTAATAAATCGAAAAAAGATTGGACTTTTGACAGCTTAAATTCCCTCGTTTCAGCGGTTAAAGCGGCTTTGAACACCGGAAACAGTGCCAGATTAGATCGGTACAGGGCATCGGTCAATTTCTTTGCCCGTTCCTGGGAACAAGATTATATGGAAAATTCCGGCATGGCCGATTTCAGCCTCTACGACAACATGCTGGCAAGAAGAATCCGATACGCGGAAGAAATCGATATTAATTCCAACGCAAACGAAGCGTTCCTGCGGACTTGGGGCTGGGACCGGATTTCCGTCTGGTATCTTTATTTCCGTAAGATTTATTTTCCGGCTGATCCTGAAATTCACGCGCAATGGGAATGGGCGGGAATCTATTATGGGGAAAGGTTCTGATGTTCCGATTTCATAAAAAAAGCCTTTGCGCGGCGGGGCTGTTTTTATCGATTTTGATGTGTCTGTTTTCCGCCGAAGTTCCATCCGCCGATCTTCCCGCCGCGGATCTTCCCGAACTGCCGCTTGATAGCGAAGAAGCGGCTGTGAACCGGCCTGTAAGACAGGTTCCGGCGAACATCCCGGTCCATTTCCAATGGCACGGCGAAGGTGATGTTCCGCTCAGCATCGGCGGACTCGACGAAGCCTTAACGCAGCATTATATCAAGCAGTATTCCAGTCCCGGCGGCATCAATTGGCTCGAGACGGTTATGGAAAGAAGCGGCCCCTACATTGGTTTTATCAGACAGGAAATTGAAAAGATAGGACTGCCGCCGGAATTGGCTTACCTTCCGGTAATCGAATCGGCCTATCTTCCCACGGCGCTCAGCAAGTCCGGAGCCGCGGGGCTTTGGCAGTTTATGCAAAACAGCATCGATCCTTTTGATATGCATGTAACCGAGTGGCTGGATGAACGGCGGGATTTTTGGAAATCCACGGTCGGGGCGCTGCGGAAATTACAGGATAATTACAACTATTTTCATGATTGGGCTTTGGCGCTGGCGGCTTATAATGCCGGACTTGGGGCGGTAAGCAGAGCTTCCCGGAATGCCGGGACCAATAATTATTGGGAACTCTGTGAAAGAAACGCCCTGAAAACCGAAACGATTCATTATGTTCCCAAATTCCTGGCGGTTTCCCATATGCTTCTTAATGCCGGAATGTATGGAATTGACGCGGACTGGCCGGAAGATCCCCAATGGGAAAGAATCGCTTTGGACCGAAGCGTTGACCTTGGCCTGCTGGCCGAAAAAGCCGGAATCAATCCCGATGATTTAACACTGGCGAACCGGGAACTGAACTATACGGTTACGCCTCCCGGCAGCGGTTATTTTCTCAAGGTAAAAGCCGCCGATATTGCGGCGGTCAAAACTGTTTTAGAAGATACATCGGCGCCGCTCGTGAAATACTACATGCATACTATCCGTTCCGGGGATACCCTTTCCGCGCTTTCAAGCCATTATGAGGTTTCCGTGCCCCAAATCCTGGAACTCAACGCCGGTTTGCAGCCCCGCTTCCTGAGAATCGGCGGAACAGTTATTATTCCTGCTTTAAAAGAAATAGGCCCCTATACCGGAACCGTCCGGCAGCTTGATGAATCGCTGGTTTTTGAAGGAACGCACCTTGTAAAAAAAGGCGAAACCCTTTGGTCAATCGCTTTGGCGTATGAAGTTGACCCGGAAACGCTTGCCGGGGCCAACAACATGCAATTAAATGACATTCTCCGCGAAGGAAGAAGCCTAAAAACGCCGATAAGAAGATAAAGGCGGATATTGATAGATGAATGTACGAATCATTCTAAGATACATTTTTCTGATAACGGGAACATTTCTTTTTGCGCCGCTGTTCGCGCCGCTCTTTGCGCAGAACCCGCAAATCGGTCTGCAAAGCGGCATCGCGTGGGACAAACAGCAAGTTGAAGCGGCCGTATCGCTGGATCTTCCTTCCGCGGGGATTTCACTTCCCACGGGGCGGGCCCAGGCCGAAGAAATCCTGGACACCGAATTTCCGCGGCTGATTCAAGAACCGCTTTCTTCTCTTTTGATTGATTCATCCAACACGCTGAGAGACTTTATCAATAGAAACGAATATTCTCTATTTAATTTGTCCAATGCCGCTTTATCGGCGGACAGATTCCCGCCAAGCCTTTCTTTGGATATGCGGTCAATGACTTCACGATATACGATTTATCTGAAAGATATCCGTTCCCATTTGATAAAACATAGAACCGCCGTGGAAATTCCTCAAACACTGAATCCCGTGCCCAGCAGAGCCTATACGGGAATCGTAATTTTTGCCGACACTGAATTGCCCATTCACGGAAGACAAAGCAGAGCCTATCCCGTTCCCTGCATGTTCCCGAAAATCTGGGATTCCGAAATGAACTTGCTTTTTGAAAGAAATATGGTGCATCCGGAAACCGCAAAAAATCAAGGCATTGTTACGTATGTTAATTCCGATGCCGTATTCAGGGCCGTTCCTTCCGGTATGGACGACGCCTTGATCCGCCTTGTGGGAAACAATCCTCTGCGCATTATCGCCCAAGGGGTCTTTGGAGCCAATCCGACGGATCCTGTCATCAACAGGGAAGACGCGCTTATCATTATGTCTCATGAAGAAAATCGAAAACTCCTCCAGGAAGGAAAAGTCGTCATCGTATTAAACGGCAGTACGCTCCGAAAGAATTCCGCGTCAGAGCAGAAATGATGCCGGCATTTTCAAGAATTGTTTTCAGAAAGGAATTTTTCCACGTAAGGCTGAATTTTCGCCCAAAACAATTCAGGCAGAATCGGTTTTAATACGTAATTCGTTGCGCCGGCTTCAATGGCTTCGACTATCGAGTTTCTTCCTTCTTCCATTGTGATCATCACAATAGGCGTGTCTTTATATTTTTCTGTATTCCGTATGGTTCTAATCAAATCGACCCCGCTAAGTCCGGGCATATTCCAGTCAATTAAAAGCAACTTGATGTCGTACTCTTCCATAAGTTTAAGGGCTTCATGCCCGTCAGACGCGTCAATAATATCGTCAGGGTTGATACCATGCTCAACAAGAAGACCGATATGTAATTCTCTCACAATACTTTCATCGTCACAAACAAGAATTTTCATAGCTCACCTTCATTAAGGAATCGACAATACAACCATTAGAGGAAATTGCGAAACTTCAGTTTTTGCAATTTCAACTACTTAAAAATGCATTTTTGTAACCTTTAGGCGTTTGCAGCCTTTAGGCGAGAAAATGCAAAAGCTTGAGCAAAACCAACCGAGTTTTGCAACAAGCTCATTATAAACGAAAAATAGAAAAAAGGGAATTCTGAAAAACATGAGGCAATTGCAAAACTCCAGTTTTGTAAGAGTCTCACATTACAAGACCGGACCTGCAGGAAACCAGGCCCGGTCAGGCTTTTTTAAATAATTTTTTTTCTTATAGACATTGAAGACATGCCTATCCCGATATCCGGTTTTCCTGACCCGGCCTAACATGAGGTTAAAATAATGACGGTTTTTCTTCGAAAGCAAGAATTACGAATAGCCAAAACAATCATTTTTAATTGTGACCGTCCTCTCGGTCTTGAATCTCCGGCAGCGAAACTTGGTCCACGGTTTTGACCATCGATCCACCCCCTACTTTAAGTATCATTCACCCGTTGATTTATTACCAGAGTTTTTAAGAAAAAAATGAAAAAATTTTGCAAAGAGTATTTTGCAAAACGAAAGGATGATTTTTCAATGAGCTCAGAGCTTGTTGCAAAACTCGGTTAGTTTTGCAATTTCCTCCTCAAATTCCCGAAATGCCCCGGCACCACACCTGCCGCACTTCCAGATTATTGTCCAATAATACCAAATCGGCATCGTAACCGGGGGCAAGGCGGCCTTTCCGGTCATAGACTCCGGCGGCTTTTGCCGGAACTGCCGATGCCGCTTTGATTGCCGCCGCCAAAGGAATTCCGGCTTTTTGAACCAAGGTTCTCATCATAGTATCGAGAGCGGCGGCGGAACTCGCCAGGCTCGACCGGTCTTTCAGCATGGCAACTCCGTTTTCGACAATAGCTTCCTGGCCGCAGATAAAAAGCGGTTTTCCGGAATCGAAGCCGGCGGCGCGGGAAGCATCGGAACAGATCATGAAACGTTCCGGGCCTTTACAGCGCCAGGCAATCTGGAGCAGTTCGGCAGGGACATGAAACCCGTCGGCGATGAGTTCGGTATACAGCCTGTCGTCGGTTAAAGCCGCTTCCAAAACGCCGCAGATCCGGAAGGGACCTTCCTTGTGAGCGCTGGACATGGCGTTGTAAAGATGCGTCGTCATGGTCATTCCCCGGCCGGCCGCTTTTCTAAACGTAAGAGAATCGGCGGCGGAATGACCGCCGGAAACAATTATTCCCATGCCGCAGAGCCGGGGAATCCATTCCAAAACGCCGTCAAGTTCGGGAGCAAGCGTGATCCGCGAAATAATATCCTGGTTTTTTTCGATAAAATCCTTCGCTTGTTGATCAAAGGGAAGAATACATTCCAGAGCCTGGCATCCTTTGTACAGAGGATTGATGTAGGGGCTTTCAAAATGGAGCCCCAGAATTTCAGCTTTGCCGGGAATACCGGTTTTTTTCAGGGAACGGACCATAGAACAAGCGCGGTCAAGTTTTTCCAAAGGATCAACCGAAAGCGAAGGCATAAAAGCAGTTGTCCCATGCAGGCGGTGAAACGCTTCCATGCGGAAATACGCTTCTTCTTCGCCGTCATTTACATCGCCGCCGGCAGCTCCGTGACAATGCAGATCGATAAAACCGGGCGCAAGAATAAACTGCCCGCCTGAAATACAGGACGCGCCTTCCGTACCTGCGGGATTCGCTCCGGTACTCTCCACGGTATCGACCGAAATAATTTTTCCGTCACGGACAAAAAGGTGCCCCTTCACAATTCCTTCATCAAGGACCATATCGATATTCCGGAAAAAAAGCTCGTTCGCCATATAATCATTATCTTAGATGAATCTTCAAGAAATGCAAAGGGGGAGCATGGAAAGGTACCCGGCCGCTCTGTATAGTCAAACAAACCAAAACTATTTGACTATTTCCGATCTAAGTGTTTCTGAAATAAGGAATTAACTAATTCATTATTTCAGAAACTTACATTAAAGGAGTATATCATGTTCAATACATTACACGCGCCGCCTTTGCCCATTCCTTGACCTCCCGCGTCCTGGTGTGATACAAATACATACACATGAATTACTCGAATCCCTCTAATTTAGCCGTCCTTGCCTGTCCCGGCGGCGAGCGTTTTGCTGATGAAATTATCGATCATTTGAAAGTATTGTATCATAGGCAGTTTAACCGTACCGTTGATGAGCTTTCCAAGCAGTATAATCTAGAAAAGGATGACACGATTAGAAAGCTGAATTTTACCAATGATGTGATTTACAATCGGCAGTACATTCATGGGAACGCTTTGAAATATCGCTGTCCGCGTTTAAAAATTCCGGCCCGTTTCAGTCTTTTTTCAAATGGAGAAATTAAGGCTGAAATTATGGAATCTATCCGCGGAAAAGATTTATATATTGTGCAGGATGTGGAAAACCGTTATCCGCTGGCTTTTAATGAAGGAAAGACGGTCCGGGAGATGACGATAAATGATCATCTTATGACATTATTTGTTACGGTTGACGCGGCGAAACAGGCGGGCGCCGACAGAATTACGCTTGTGTCTCCGGTTTATCCGTATTCGAGGCAGCACAAATCCAAAGGAAGAGAAGGACTTACCGCAAGCCGTGTGGGAAAACTCCTCGAATTTCTCGGGGTGGATAGGATTATTACCCTCGATATTCACTCCAGAGAAATCGTGAACGCCTTTAAGTTTATGCGGATGGAAAATCTTCACGCCAGTTACCAGATCATCCGGAAATTGGCGGAAATTGAAAAAATCGACAGTGATGATTTTGTGGTGGTTTCTCCGGATACCGGCGCCGTTGACCGGAACAAGTTTTACGCCACGACCATGAAAAAATCCCTCGCGCTCCTTTACAAAGAGCGGGATTATTCCAAAGTATCGAAAGATGCCCTGGACAATAATATATCCCAACTTAAGCTCCTGGGAAATGTGGAAGGAAAAACCGTGTTCATGGCGGATGATCTTTTGGGAACCGGCGGAACGCTCTTAAAAGCGATGCGCTTCCTAAAAGCGGAGGGGGCAAAAAAAGTAATCTGCGCGGTGAGTCTGCCGCTTTTTTCCGGCAATGCCATCGAACATTTTGATAAAGCCTACCAAGAAGGCCTCTTTTACCGGATTATCGGGACGAATGCCATTTACCATGAAGAGCTTCTGACGCGGGAATGGTATATCAGCACAAATGTTACCAAGTTTTTCGCGAAGATTATTTCCCGGCTGCATGAAGGTCTTTCGATATCTCCCCTGTTGGATAACCGGGATGTCATCAGCAAAATGATAAAAGAAACATAAGTCATGAAAACAACGGTTCTGTGCGCCGACATTGGGACATCATCCATCAAATTATCTTTGATCGATTTTGAAGGAAGACAATTGGGCTTTGTCCGCGAATCTTTTCCCTTTGATAAGGTAAACGCCGGAACCGTGGAGGCCGCGGACTGGAAAGAAAATTTCCGGAACGGAATTTCATCGCTTAAAAAGATATGTCAGGACGCGGAAATACAGGCGGTATCTGTTTCCGGAAACGGACCGACCCTGGTTCCTGTCCGCCGTTCGGGTGAAGCGCTTCAGCCTTTGTATTGGTTTGACGGGCGCGTATACACCCCGCCGGATTTGCCGGAAAAGCCCGCGTCTTTTTTTCTGCCCCACGCGGCATGGCTGAAACATCATGCGGAACATCAATATGATGACGTACAATGTTTCTTATCCGCGCAGGAATGGCTCTCTTATCAGCTTGGAGCGGAGCCGGTAACGGTTCTTCCGTCCGCTTCCTATGTTCCCTATTATTGGGATGATAATCAGTGCGGGATGTTTCATCTTGATACAGCCAAGTTTCCCCCCTTCGCGGAACTGGGTTCCGGCATAGGGAAGGTTTCTTCCCGGGCCGCGTCTTACTTTGATCTTGCGCCGGGAACTCCCATTATCGCCGGAGGTCCCGACTACATTATGGCCCTCATCGGCACGGGAACGATCAAAAACGGAATCGTCTGCGACCGGGCGGGAACATCGGAAGGAATAAATGTTTGTACCGGTTCGCCGGTGTTTATTCCCGAACTGCGGACGCTTCCTCACGTAAAAGAAGGCCTGTGGAACGTGAATGCCATGATTCCAAGATCGGGACGGCTCTTTGAATGGTTCAGGGATAGTACCGGACAAAGCGGCCGGCCTTATGAAGAAATGATGGAAGAAATTATCGCCGATCAAGGCTTTGACTGCCGGTCCGGAGGGGAGGAATGGTCCTCTGTGTTGGAAAATTTACACACGCGGCATTCTCCCGCTGTAATCGCCTCGCCGGCGCGGATAGGCCGCGCTGTTGTGGAATTCATCGGTTTTATGGTTTTTGACGCGCTCAGACTGCTGAAAGACAAAGGATTTCCCGTAACGGAGATGCGGCTTTCCGGCGGACAGGGGAAAAGCCCGCTATGGAATCAGCTGAAAGCCGACATCAGCGGCTGCACGCTCCTTGTCCCCGAAATTATCGACGCGGAACTTGCCGGGAACGCCTGCATAGCGCTCGTACAACTGGGCGAAGCCGCGAATATTGATGAAGCCTGTCAAAAAATCGTACGCATAAAAGAAACGTACGCAAGTAATCCCGAATATCACCGGCAGTATCTTGACTGCTTTGCATCGTATAAAAACGTAAAATCCAGAATGGAGACCCTCTTTCCATGACGCTCTATCAGCTCCCGAAACATATCCGCGGAATCATTTTTGATATGGATTCCACGCTCTACAGCTGCGAAGCGTATCAGCAATTTCAATATGATGCCGTGATAGAACGCCTCGCCGGTATCAGGCATCTCTCTTTTGATGAAATGAACGCGCGGATTAAAACTTATCAGGATGAATGGGCAAAAAATCACGGAGGAAAAAAGACGAGCCTCGGAAACGTCTGCGCGGCTTTCGGCATTTCCATTGAAGAAAGCGCGCGTTGGCGGGCGGAACTCTACAAGCCGGAAGATTTTTTATCGGAAGACAGAGAGCTTCAAAAAACGCTGGAGATTTTAGCGCGGAATTTTTCCCTTTCGATAGTCACGAATAACGCGTCGGCTGTCGCGGGAAAGACGCTTGCCGTACTGGGAGCGGAACGTTTTTTCAGCCATATCATCGGCCTTGATACCACAGGTTTTTCCAAGCCTCACGCCGAACCTTTTTTGAGAGCCGCCGGGGAAATGGGAATTGCCGCGGAACAATGCGTTTCCGTGGGCGACCGCTACGATATTGATTTAGCCGTTCCTTTATCGATTGAAATGGGCGGAATCCTCGTAAGCGGCGTTAAAGATGTGTATGAACTTCCAAAAGTGCTGGAGAACATCAAATCCCCTACCCTTTCTTAAAAAAGATGTCCGCCAAAACTTCGCGGTCCGGGGCTTCTCTGAGGGAAGTCCTGAACTTTTCATCATGTAGGGAACGGGCAAGTTTGGAAAGTATCTTCAAATGAAGAGGCGTATTTGCTTTGGGACCGGTCATTAAAAAGAGCAAATCGACCGGAAGAGCGTCGGCGGCATCAAAATCGATGGCTTTCTCCAGGCGGAGAATCGCCATCGTCGTGTTGGAGGCAAAATCAGAAAGAGCGTGGGGAATAGCAACCCCATTGCCGATTCCGGTAGACGCCAGTTCCTCCCGTGCCTTTACCTCGTTGAGCAGCTTCTGGCTGTCCACAATGCCGCCGTTTTTCGCAAGAAGCCGCACCGCATATTCCAGGGCTTCATCTTTATTTTGAGCAGAACCATTTATCTCAACACAAACAGGATTCAAAATATCTCTAAATTCAAGCATTCCCCGTCCCTTTTCCGGAAACATTCCGCTTCGGCTAGTATATCATAAAGATAATGTTTGGGCACCGGTACGTCAAATACCCACGGGCGGAATCGGTTTAATCGGTGATAAAGAAAGCAATGTGACACAGCGAATCAAGCATTCCTGCGTTACATCAGTGCTTGTGTCATAAAAAGATCAAAAAACACAAGCAAAAAACGTTTCATTGCCATACTTATGGTATACTTTACATGAGGAGCGAATACTATGGACAACACGCAAATTCCTGATTGGCCCCGCGGCATCACATTTGAGCAGGTCTGGGCGGCACTGATGGAGGACCGAAGAAGACAAGAAGAGGACCGAAAAAGATACGAAGAAGACAGAAAACGACAGGAAGAAGAGCGAAAACAATACGAAGAAGATCGAAAACAATACGAAGAGGATCGAAAACGACAGGAAGAAGACAGGAAGCAACAAGAAGAAGACAGAAAACGACAGGAAGAAGATAGAAAGCGCCTGGAGGAACATCGAAAGGAAGCGGAGGAAAGCAAAAAAGAATTTGAGCAGTGGAAGAAAGAAATGCAAAAACACATCGGCGGTTTGAGCGGCGCGGTCGGCACTATGGCGGAAGGTCTTCTTGTTCCCAATCTTAAGAGCCTGTCAGAAGTTTTGTG
>DBDH01000096.1:5079-13045 GCA_002293455.1 Treponema sp. UBA937 | reverse complement strand
CGAGTTTTGCAACAAGCTCACTCTATTGAAGATTAGATTAAACATGTTATAATCTATGCTTAAAGATTAAGATTCTAAAAAAATGTAAGAATACGGAGCATAAGATGAAAACGATTCAGGAACTTATCTCAAAAACCGAAAGCGTATTATCTTCGGCAGATCGGGAAGCTCCCCGTTTGGTTGTTGCTTGTGCCGAGAACGATGCCGTCATGGAAGCTGTTTCAAAAGCGCGTGAATTTGGTCTCAAAAAAATTATTCTTGTCGGCAGTCAAGAGAAAATAGAAAAAATCGCGCGCGGACAGAAAATCGATCTGCACCAGTTTGAAGTGATTCACGAAGCGGACAAAGTCCGCTCTGCCGCAAAAGCGGTTTCACTTATAAAAGACGATAAGGCCGATATGATCATGAAAGGTTTTGTTGAGAGTGCCGTTTTTCTGAAAGCGGTTTTGAACAAGGACATGGGCATCAATCTTGGCAGCATAATCAGTCATGTAAGCGTTATTGAATCTCCGCATTATCATAAATTGATGCTGCTTTCTGACGGGGCCATCATCATCGCTCCGGACATAAATGATAAAAAAGCGATTATCAAAAACGCGGTTAATTTAGCCCGCAACATTGGGATTGAAACGCCAAAAGCGGCACTTTTGGCGGCGATTGAAATGGTCAATCCCGAAAAGATGCCCTGCACCGTTGACGCCGCGGTTCTTACCCAGATGAACCGCCGGGGAGAATTTCCCGGCTGCGTCATCGACGGCCCTCTCGCTTTCGATAATGTGGTGAGCGCACATTCTATCAAGGTGAAAAAGATTAACAGTCCTGTCGCGGGCGACGCTGATATTTTGATTGTGCCGTCGATTGAGACGGGAAACATTCTCTATAAAGCCTTGATGTATATGGGGGGCGCAAAATCCGCGGGACTCGTCGTTGGAACGCGGGTTCCGGTAATTCTTACGAGCCGCGCCGACAGCCCCGAAACAAAATTCGCGTCGATTGCTTTAGGGATTTTATCTTGGTACAACGGTGCGTGTTAAACAATGTTTTTTATCCAGTTTTAAGGTATAATGAATAACGATGAAACAAGTCTTTTTTATCATCATATCCTTTTTCCTTTTTTGCGGTTTTTTGTACGGCCAAAGCAATATCGGTCAGCCAAGGCTTGAGCCCGATGCCAGGGCCTTTGAATTCGCGAAGATTGGGAGCAGCCGGGAATATCTCTGGCATGAGATTCTTGATATGGCGCTTTGGGCTTCCGGTGCGGATTTTGTAAACCGGAACGAAGGAAGCGAAGCAAGAGCCGCCATTATTTCATCCGGAGAAACGTTGGCTGAGTCGGAAGATATGCCTCCGTCCAAAGAAGACCAGGGCGAATATCTTCTTGATTACCTGTACCGGAATTTCCTGAAAAATTATTCCGAAAGACAGACCAGGCTCGATGTATTGGTTTCAAGTGGACGATACAATTGCGTTTCATCGGCTGTGTTGTACACGATTCTGGCATCCAGCATCGGGCTTGCATCGAACGGCGTTCTTACGAAGGATCATGCGTTCGTTCAAGTGAATACCGGGACAGAACTTGTGGATGTGGAAACCACAACCGCTTACGGTTACGATCCGGGAAGCAAAAAAGATTTTCACGATGGTTTTGGCAACACTACAGGATTTGCCTACGTCGCGCCCCGGAATTACCGCGACAGAAGTTCTATATCACAATTAGAGCTTGTATCGATTATTCTGTCGAACAGGATTGCCGATTTGGAATCGAGGGGCTTTTTTGCCGATGCCGTGGGGATTGCCGTTGACAAAGCCGCTCTGCTTTCTATGAGACTAAATCCTTCCGATTCTCCTTTTTTCACCGATCCTTACAAAGATGTGACGGATCGTGTTTTTAATTACGGCGCGTCCTTGATCCAAGCCGGCAAAAATGAGGAAGCCTTAGCGTGGGCGGATACCGCCGAAAGCCGTTATCCCGATAATCGTTGGCAGGATTTTATTTTTGCCGCGATGAATAATCGTCTTTTAAAGATGATCCAAACGAAACAAATTGCTGATGCCAGAATTTTTCTTGATACGGAAGCCTCCCGCTTGAGTGCGGAACATTATACCAGCCTGGAAATGATGGTAACGGAATCCGAACTCGCGCAGTTAAGCACCCAGGCATCCGGCGCGGAAGAAGCCGAACGGGCTTTGGAAAAAATTGCTCTTATAGAAAGGCAGGGATTAATCTCCAACGCGAGGATTTTGGAACTTCGTACCTTTGTAATATTAAAAGAAGCCGAACGGCGTTCAAAAAGTTCCGGCTGGCAAGAGGCCGCCGTTTATACAGAAAACGCCATCAACACATACGGCAGTCAGTCTCAATTGCAAAACGCGCTGAGGGTTTATAAAAACAATCAGGTGGTTGATTTGCACAACCAATTCGCTTCTTTGTTCAACGCCCGTAACTACGAAGAGGCCCATCGGTTTATACAAAACGCGTTACAGGAATTTCCCGGCAACAGGCAGCTTTCATCTGACTTGCGCACGGTTGAAAGGGCGCTGAATCAACATTAGGCTGCCTGCCAAAAGGTATGTTATCTAATTGTTTTCAAGCATTATATTCCGGACAATTTGAACAAATTGTTCGGGTTCTTCCGCATTGGGGGAATGCGCCGAATTCTCAAACGTAAAGAACGCTTTTTTCGGCGCATCGATTGCTTCAAAATATTCACGGGCCAAAGCATAAGACACTTGGTAATCATATTTTCCGTGCGTGATATAAACCGGTACTTGAAACGAAGTTGACGTTTCAAACAAGTTAACAGCCAAAACATCATTCCACAAATGATTCAGAGAAAACGGCATACCCTGAATGAAATTCATTTTTTCCATAAATGTGTAGCCTTTAAAAAGGACTATGTCTTTAACTATACTTGCCATAGAAAAATTGTTATGCATCATGCCAATTCCGTACTTATTCATCAATGAAGAACGGAGAGTCGAAATATATTCCAGACTGGGAAAATCAGAAGCGTTTTTATCAAACTTTTCTAAATTCTTGACTGCCGATGTATCCCCTATTTCTTTTGCGTGTTGGAGCATGTAATCATAAGCCGCTTTTTCAGATGCAATTTGATTACTTACCTGTCCAATGCCGAAATAAGCCAGATAATGTTCAGGATATTTTTCGATGGTTTTTATCCCAAGGAACGAACCCCAAGAATGCCCCATCAAATATATTTTTTTCTGGTTAAATCTCTGCTTAAGATACTCGGTCATTTGGCGGGTGTCTTCTATCATTTGATCAAGCGTCATTGTGGATGGATCTGTCGAACGGCTGAAAGTCATTCCCGCGCCGCGCTGGTCCCAGTAACAAACCGTAAAGTATTTTTCCAATCGCGCAGATGTTTCGTAATTATACAACATAGGGAATTCAGGACTGCCCGGTCCGCCGTGCAGAAAAAGAAGAACAGGATTTTCCGGATTTTCGGAACGCAGGAAAAAACCCTGCTGTATTCCGCCGATTTCAACAAATTGTTTTTCGGCCAGTGAACCCGCAATTTCATTTCCCTGTGAATCTTTCAGAGAAGGCAGCTTGCCCGGACTGTTTGCCGCGATAACGGCGAGGCTGACAAGCACAGCAACAACCACCAATAAAACAATAGTTTCAATGATTTTGAAAACGCTTTTCATACAAAGCTCCTTTTCCGACCTTAAAGGCTCGGTAAATGAAGGATCCTCTTTTTTAGAGCAATCCCAACAGGCACACCGTCCTGTTTGACACAATTCTTTAACAAGACATTGTATCGTTTCGAATATATCAATAATAAAAAAAGAAAGCAACGGGAAAAGAAAAAATTCTTCCGGAAGTTTTGCTGAAGCTCAACTATTTTAAATTCTTCAACTGACCGAGCAGAAATAAGCTGTTCGCGTTGGCCATAGCTTTTAAGTGTTCAAAATCTTCTTTCGTTTCCGTATCGGAGCCGGATAATACAAGTTCGTTTCCCCGGCGGCGGTACCAGAGGTAATGTTTCCCCAGGATTCTGATATGATCGTCCGCAAGATGATTCCGAATTCTCGCTTCAAGATATTCCGCAAGGGTGATATGATTTTCATCACCGCTCAGCCAAAGAATTCCGGAATTGGTGAGAAAAATGACAACTCTTTTAAAACCGTCTTGCAGACTGGCATCGTTGCGGAAGCGATCAACCGTTAAAATCTGCGTACTCAGGCTCAGATCATAGCCCTGAAAGCGGAGCGCTTTTCGTAAATCGGTAATTTCTTTCCGGATTTTCTGCGCTGTATCAGGATTGTTTTGCGTCTGGAGCAGGGCTCTCCAAGAACGAAGCTGTTTTTCGTAAAGATGAAATTCCGGTGTACGGCTAAGAAACGAGGAAGTATCTGAAAGTAATTTCCAAACATCGGTAAAGCGGTCAGACAGCATTTCGGCAAAAGACGATTTCTTTTTCGCCACGGTATGTATTCTCCGGCAATGTCCATTAGAAAGATTGTAAAAATATTAGTAAACAACTCTTGATGTATCTTTCCAACAAGTATAGTATATAAAGTACCATAATGCGAATCTTAATTCTATCGGATATTCACGGAAATATTGACGCTCTGAACTGCGTATTGAACCACGCGAAAAATAAGTACGATATACTTATTTCGCTGGGGGATATAGTTGGATACGGTCCCTGTCCCTGTGAATGCATCGATATTATCGCGGAAAAAGCGGAGATCAGCCTCGCGGGGAATCATGAGCTTGTAGTATGTAATAAAATCAGTTCGCATGATTTTTCAGCCCGGGCAAAACATTCCGCAAAATGGACGCAAAATCAACTCGATGCTGACCGGATGATGTATCTTGCTTCATTGGAATCGGCAGCTCGTTACAACGATATTTCTCTTTCCCACGGAAGCCCGGATAATCCCGTTTGGGGATATATCTTTTCTGGACTCGACGCTATTATTGCTTTTGCGGGCGCCGATTTTTCCCTGGCTTTCTTTGGTCATACTCATGTACCATCCTATTTTGCTGCGGTTTCCGCGGAAGGCACAAAAACTCAGCTGGAAATTGCATTCGGAAAAACAAATCTCAGCCTGAAAACAAAGAATAGCGGCAGGAGGATGATGATAAATCCGGGGAGTGTGGGTTTCCCAAGATCGATTCAAGAGCGGAATGATAAGAACAGCCGCTTTGATTATGCCCAATATGCTTTATTCGATCCGGAATCCGGTAATTGGCAGTTTAAACAAGTCCGTTACGATAAAACAAACACCCGGAAATTGATGGATCAAGCGGGATTGTGGCCGTATTGAGGAAAGCAGAAAGATTGCTGTACACATTGGATTTTTCCATTGACGGACAGCCTCAAAGCAATCTATAGTTAGGGAAATGGGTTTGTTAACGAGTCAAAAACTGGTCAATTTATATGAGCGGTATAAAACAATCGATGTCACATATACAAAAGAAATTATTCAGGTTACAGGTCTGATACCGCAGCAAGTCTTTCTGAAATGCGTAAGTGACTTTTGGCCTTGTGTAATTTTTGCATCATCTTTTGTCGGCGCGAAGGTTGTTTCAAATGTAAAATCCGGTCTGCTCATAAAACTTCAGCAGGCTAATAATATGATAAGCCTCCGTTTCTGCTTCAAAAGCAATGATAAAGGCGCGCCGTTAACCTTTTTTGTATCGGCCAAATGTATGGGATATTCTCCTTACGGCGAATCCAAAGATATGGCGGTTTTTAACCTTCAATTTACGCAGCGGCCGCCGGATGATCTTATCGAAATCATGGGACGGATGCTGGACGCGAATGTTAATTCAACAAAAAGAAGGGACGAACGCATTATCATAACGCCGGAAAGTATGAGGCGCCTGCATGTGGATTCCAACAATACGGCTGTTTTTATACAAAAGGTCCCCCGCCGCTGCATCCTCCGGGACATTTCGTTTTCCGGGGCAAAGGTTATCATGATGGGCGTTTCCAAGTTCCTCGTTAATAAAGAGGTGGCTCTCAGGCTGGATTTTGATGATCCTCGGGAAGCTTTTTTGATTTCGGGAAAGTTTATCCGCGCGGAAGATGTGGAAGGAAGAAAGGAACTTATCGCTTTGGGAATCCAGTTTGATGAAAAACTTGTCCCTATGGGTTTTAAGATGAGAATAAATGATTTTTTGGGTCAGGTCAGAGTAGAATCACGTACAGACCAAAACACGGAACAGAATGGAAACGAAAAATAATACAAGGCTCTTGCCCAGAATCGTTTATCTGTCGGTTCCCGAATCACTTCGGGGAAAAGTTGAAACAGAATCGAAAAGCGGTTTTTCCATCGATCCTCAAATTCCCATCCCGGTGGAGCTTCCGCCGGACGCGGAAACACTGGACCTGGAAAATCTTTCCTGGGAGATGATTCTTTCCGGGATGATCCGGGAAATTGCCCAGGACCCTTTTGCCGAAGATGCCGCGTATTACCGCAGGTTTGTTTTATCGGTAAGGCCGGATATTTTTAACGAATTTACGGAAGCAGCCATCCTCAAAGCGAAAAACCGTGATTTTGATATTGCCCTCGAAATCTTTGCCGCCCTGCGCGGACTTTTTCCGGAGTCGCCGGTAATCATGTTCAACATTGCGCTTGTTCTGGAGAACAGGGCGGAAGTTCTGGAAAACGCCGGGCAGGAAGAGGCCGCGGAACAGGAATACGAACGGGCTCATTCGGCTTACAAGGAACTGCTGTCTTTTGAACCGCCCTTCGCAAATGGTTTTTTTAACGCGGGATTCTTCTATATGAAGCGGAGGAATTTTGATAAAGCGCTCGCGTGTTTTAAGGCGTATATTCCTTTAGCGGATGATGAAGAAAAACGGGAAAAAGCTCAATCGATTATCCATGAAATTGAAAGCCGAAACCTCAACGACGAACAATTCCGCGAAGCGTATGATTTTATCCGCATGGGAAATGAAATAGACGGCATTCAAAAAGTCCGGCTTTTTTTGGAACGCTATCCGGAAGTATGGAACGGCTGGTTCCTGCTAGGCTGGGGGCTCCGGCGCATGGAACGCTGGGAAGACGGCGCCGCGTCTTTCCGGAAAGCCGTCGAACTGGGCGGCGGAAACAGCGATACCCGTAACGAACTTGCCATCTGCCTCATGGAAATGGGTGATCTTAAAGCCGCCCGTAAAGAACTGGAAGCCGCGCTGTACGAAGAACCGGAAAACATCAAAATCATTTCCAACCTGGGAATCCTCGCCCTCAAAAACGGCGACGACGATGAAGCCGCCGCCTTTTTCAGAACGGTCCTGGAAATCGAACCGAACGATCAATTGGCTTTGGAGTATTTGTCCCGGTTTGGGCATGAGGGCTAATTGCTAAAAACAAGCGTTGACAAGCATTTATCCAGCTGTCATACTTTGTTCTATGGAAACAGCGATATCTCTTCCTGATACATTATTTGAAAAGTTGGAGCAAACGGCCCATTACATGGGAATTCCTCAAAGTAAGTTATTTACTCTTGCGTTGGAGGAATATATCGGTAAGTACAACGGGGATATAATAACCCAAAAATTGAATGAAGTGTATGAAAAAATAAATCAGGATGAATTCACAAAAGAACAGGATGTTGGGCTTGAATCGTTGAGGAAACTGACAAAAGATGATGCGTGGTGAATTATGGTGGGCTGACTTTGGTATTCCTTTCGGCAGTGAGCCAGGATACAAGCGACCGGTGTTAATAATACAAAATGATTATTTCAATAACAGTAAAATAAATACAACGATAGTTATTCCGCTGACAACAAATATGATATTGGCAGATGCACCAGGCAACATACTTATTACAAGAAATGAATCAAATTTAAAAAAGGATTCCGTGATAGTTTTATCATAAATTGAGGTAATAGACAAACAACGGCTTATTGAGAAAATAACGGAAATTAATCGAAGAATTATTGAAAAAATCGAAAATAATAGAGGCTGTTGCAAAACTCCA
>DBDH01000096.1:0-5029 GCA_002293455.1 Treponema sp. UBA937 | reverse complement strand
GTTTTGCAACAAGCTCAATATTCTGTTTATTCTGGGAATTAGTAAAAGATAAGATTATCTCATTTCAACATTTCATTTATCGCCGCCGCGGCTTTCCGGCCTTCGCCCATAGCAAGGATAACCGTTGCCGCGCCCAGAACGATGTCGCCGCCGGCATAAACCTTGTGTATGGAAGTTTCCTGTTCTTCATTAACGATGATCCGGCCTTTTTTATCCGCGTTGAGGTTTTCGGTGGTTTTCACGAGGAGCGGATTCGATTCATTGCCGAGCGCGACAATTACGGTGTCGCAGTCAAAGGTATATTCGGAATCGGGGATGCCGACAGGGCTTCTGCGGCCCGACGCGTCAGGTTCTCCTAAGGCAAACTGTTGAAGTTCGATGCCGGTAACTCTTCCTTTTTCGTTTCCCAGAATCCGGGCAGGATTGCGGAGAAAATCGAAGATGATACCTTCTTCTATAGCGTGTTCCACTTCCTCGTGTCGGGCGGGCATCTCATCCCTTGTGCGGCGGTAGATGACATGGACTGCTTCCGCGCCGAGCCGAAGCGCCATTCTTGCCGCGTCCATGGCGACGTTTCCGCCGCCGATAACACAAACCGTTTTTGAGCGGTAGATGGGAGTTGCGGCTTTTTCGGCGTCGTAGGCTTTCATCAGATTTGCCCTAGTTAAATACTCATTCGCGCTGAACACGCCGACGAGGTTCTCTCCGGGAATGCCCATAAATTTGGGCAGTCCGGCTCCAACGCCGATAAAGACCGCGTCGAATCCGTCTACTTCCATCAATTCTTTGATTGTTCTTGTCCGCCCGATTAAAAAGTTTGTGTTGATGGCAACACCCATATTGATAAGCTGATTTACTTCGGCCTGAACAATAGATTTCGGGAGCCTGAATTCCGGAATGCCGTATACCATAACACCGCCGGGTTTGTGAAATGCTTCAAAAATGGTAACCGAATGGCCTTCACGCGCGCAGTCGGCAGCCGCGGTAAGTCCCGCCGGGCCTGACCCGACAACGGCAACTTTTTTCCCGGTTTTTGGCTTTATTGTCGGGGGCGTTACTTTATTGCTTTCCCGCTCCCAGTCCGATACAAAACGCTCCAGCCTGCCGACAGCCACCGCCTTATCGGCACTTTTAAGGCTTTTGCCGACGGTGCATTCCGCCTGACATTGTTTTTCCTGAGGGCAGACCCGGCCGCATACCGCGGGGAGCAGGTTTGTTTCTTTAATGGCATCTACCGCCGCCTTAAAATCGCCTTTTTGAATTTCGGCAATAAAGCGCGGTATGGGAACCTGAACGGGGCAGCCTTTTACGCAGGGTTCATTTTTACAGCCCAGGCAGCGTTCCGCTTCCAGCCGGGCTTGAGCTTCGGTATAACCCAGAGCAACCTCAAGAACATTTTTTCCCCGTTCCACGGGGTCTTGGGCAGGCATTTCCTGAGCGGGTATGCCTAAGCGTTCCTTGGGACTTATTGTTTCACCATTGGCTTTTTGTTCCTGGATGATCTTCAAGGCTGATATTGCTTCGCTGTCAAACTGTTGAATTGATGCATGTTCTCCAGAACCGTTCATGCCGTTTCTCCCTTTTTCTTCAAACCGATGCTGCAGGCATGATTATCTTCATCTTCTTTTTCTTTGTAAGCCTGCATTCGGAGCATCATGTTTTCAAAATCTACTTTGTGACCGTCAAATTCGGGGCCGTCAACACAGACGAACTTGGTTTCTCCGCCGACGTTAACCCGGCAGCCGCCGCACATTCCGGTTCCATCGATCATAATGGTGTTCAATGATACGATTGCAGGCACATCAAATTGTTTTGTGGTTTGGACGCAAAATTTCATCATGATGGGCGGACCTATCGCGACCGCTAAATCCGGCTTGGGATTTTGGGAACAATATTCCGCAAGCGGCTCCGTCACCAAGGCTTTTCTTCCGTAAGAGCCGTCATCCGTAACAATGATAAGCTCATCCGCGATGGCTTTCATCCGGTCTTCAAAAAGAATGAGTTCTTTGTTCCGCGCGCCGATAATCACTTTTACGGTATTTCCAGCCTTTTTCAAAGCCTGCACAATGGGATACAAAGGAGCCGCCCCGATGCCGCCGCCGACACAAATGACGGTGCCGAATTTTTCGATGTGAGTCGGGTTTCCCAAAGGCCCAAGAATATTTTCCACCGCATCGCCCGCTTCTTTCATTGCCAGCTTTTTTGTCGTGGCGCCGACAGCCTGAAAAACCATCGTGATAGTTCCTTTATCCGGGTCCGCGTCGGCTATGGTCAAAGGTATCCGTTCGCCCCATTCTGTATCAATCTGTACAATAACAAACTGTCCGGCCTTTCTTGACTGCGCAATGTAGGGGGCTTTAATTGTCATTTCAAACACATGTTCGGACAATTGTTTTTTTTCGAGAATTATATGCATCTTTTCCCTCCGGATAACGGATTATTCAAATACGAAAAAGTATAAAAAGCGAGGGGGCTGATACAATTGAGTTGATAAAAACATTCGACCAAGGAACCTTCGCCATAAAAACAATAACTGAGACGATAGGATGGGCGCAAGCCCTTCTTGATATAAACTGGAGTTTTGCAACAGTCTCTTTCTATTCAAACATCAGTTCAAGTAAATCTTCCGTTTTTAGGGCATGAAAATATTGCGAAATATCCATATCTTTGAAGATGGTTTTTATCTCATCGTATTGAAAATGATGGCCCATCAATATGTTGCCTAATTCCGCGGGATCTTTGTTTCCGAAAAAATCGCCGTAAAACGCCGCGTTCTTAATAATACCTTCTTTCTCTACATCGAGGAAGACTTCTATTTTGCCGCAGCCTTCAATTCTGCGGACTTTCCGCAGAGTATACGCCGGGGATTTTCCATAATTCCAAGCCCATTGAGCATACACCTTTTTGTTGAGTTCATCGACTTCGGCAATCTGCGCGGGGGTCAAGGTGAAATCCCGCATATCAAAAGCGCTGCGCATATAATTTTTCAAAGCGGTCCAAAAAGCCGAGAGGGGAACGTCGTTTTTCATGTAAGGTCTGATATTGGTAACGCGGCTCCGTATGGACTTAATTCCTTTGGATTCGATTTTGTCGTTCCCCGGATTCAAAGCACGAGAAAGCATCGTCATATCGGAATCGTAAAGGATAGTCCCGTGATGCATTACCCTGCCTTCTTTAAGGTATTGGGCGTTTCCCGAAAATTTCATTCCATCAACCGTCATGTCGTTGCGCCCGGAAATCTCAACCGGAACGCCCAAAGAACGGAGCGCTTCCCGAATCGGTCCGCAAAAAACAGAAAAATCGATGCCTTTGTTTTTTTCCGCCGGGGTGATAAAGGTAAAATTCAAATTACCCAAATCATGATACACCGCGCCGCCGCCTGAAAGCCGCCTTACAACAGAAATGTTTTTTTCCTTAACAAAGGCGGCGTTTATTTCTTCCTGCGTGTTCTGGTATTTTCCGACGATTATCGCGTTGTGATTCTGCCAGAGCATAAAATAACTGTGTTCATGGTCAAGGCAGTCGAACACAAACTGTTCGAGCGCGAGATTCCAATGAGGATCGGTATTACGGCTTTCGATGTAGTAATTCATGCTTAGATTAATAGCATGATCAGACAAATCGAACAAGTCTGGGGTTCAGTGTTTCCTTTGCATAATTTTTTAAAATTTTTTTACAAAAAATTCAATGTTTCTCTTGACAGAAACATTCAGGTGTGATATAAATGTTTCTATAAGGAGAAACAACTATGAACGATTACTTTAAAGATTTTCCCAACAATGAAGGATTTTACGGCGAATACGGCGGATCATTTATTCCTCCGGTTCTTCAAACCGAAATGGAAAAAATCACGGACGCATACTTCTCTATCAGTAAATCCCACGAATTTATTTCTGAGCTGCGGAGTATTCGTAAGCATTTTCAGGGCCGGCCCACGCCGACTTATTACTGCAAAAATCTTTCCAACCGCTGCGGCGGCAGGATTTATCTGAAACGGGAAGATTTGAACCATACCGGCGCGCATAAATTGAATCACTGTATGGGCGAAGGGCTTCTGGCAAAATACCTGGGAAAGAAAAAGCTCATCGCCGAAACCGGCGCCGGCCAGCATGGAGTTGCGCTTGCAACCGCCGCCGCGTATTTTGGCCTGGAATGTGAAATCCACATGGGCGAAGTGGATATTGCCAAAGAACATCCCAATGTAGTTAAAATGAAGATTTTGGGAGCAAAAGTCATTCCCGTCAGCCGCGGACTTAAAACCCTCAAAGAAGCCGTTGATTCAGCGTTTGAAGCATACCTTGAAGATCCTATCAACAGCATTTACTGTATCGGTTCCGTGGTAGGACCCCATCCTTTCCCCATGATGGTCCGCGATTTCCAGCATGTTGTCGGAATCGAAGCCAGGGAACAGTTTTTGGATATGACCGGAGAACTGCCGGATACCGTAACTGCCTGTGTCGGCGGCGGTTCCAACGCCATGGGAATGTTTTCAGGCTTCCTCCAGGATGAAAATGTCCGTCTTGTCGGCGTTGAGCCTACCGGACGCTCCCTTAAAATCGGAGATCACGCGGCGAGCCTTTCCTACGGATCCAAGGGCGTTATGCACGGCTTTAGGACCTATCTTCTGCAGGATGAAGAAGGCAATCCTCAGCCGGTATATTCCATCGCCAGCGGCCTCGATTACCCCGGTTCCGGTCCGGAACATTGTATGCTCAAAGATGAGGGCAAGGTAGAATACACCACCGCAAATGATGAAGACTGCCTGAACGCTTTTTACACGCTTTCCCGTGTGGAAGGGATCATTCCGGCTCTGGAAAGCGCTCATGCCGTGTCATACGCCATGAAATACGCCGCCGAAAATCCCCGCAAATCAATCCTGGTGAATCTCTCCGGAAGGGGCGATAAAGATATTGATTTCGTGATCGATAATTACGGCATCAGAGAAATATAAAATACCCGGCGCCTGTTGATTTCTCCTATACCTTATCATTAAAGTTATAGTATAGGGTAACACTGATTTATGCATCGA
>DBDH01000017.1 GCA_002293455.1 Treponema sp. UBA937 | reverse complement strand
CGGGAGTTTTGCAACAGCCTCCATAGGTACTTTTTAATCGTGAGGTTATCATGGAATGGCGGGCGAGTCACATACTGGTAAAAGACAGGGCTTTGGCGGAGGAAATCCTGAAAAGGATAAAATCCGGCGGTCAATTTGAGTCATTGGCAAGGGAATATTCAACCTGTCCTTCAAAATCGTCGGGAGGCGATCTGGGCTGGTTTGGTCCCGGCAAGATGATAGCTCCTTTTGAATCGGCAGTTAAGCGCCTGTCTCCAGGGTCGGTTGGTGATGTGGTTCAAACTCAATTTGGTTACCATATCATAAAGTGTACAGGAAGAAAAGATTAATCTGTATTGAGGGATTCTTCATCATCTGTGCTGTTTGGAAAATTACTGTAAAGGTTTTATGATGGCAGCTGATAAAACGGATTTTAAATCTATATTGGAGCTTGACTCTGAATTATCTCGAATTCAGGATTTGGATATTCTTCTGGAACGGCTTCTGCTGGAGGCGAGGCGGGTTGTACACGCGGACGCGGGTTCCATTTATGTCAGGGAAGGTGATAAGCTCGTTATAAAATATGCTCATAACGATACATTGTCAAAGAATCTGCCTGTCGGGCAAAAGTTGATTTATTCGGTTTTTTCAGTCATTATCAGTGAAAAGTCTATATCCGGGTACGCGGCGCTTACCCGGCAGCTGGTAAATGTTCCTGATGTATATAACATAAGCCCTGATGCTCCGTATTCTTTTGGAACCGCGTATGATCAACTATCGGGGTATAAAACCGTATCAACATTGGCGGTTCCTTTGAAGACGGCGGAAGGGAATCTTCTGGGCGTTCTCCAGATTATCAACGCAAAAGACGCGGACGGAAATATCATCCCCTTTTCCCAGGATGATGAGTTTCTTGTAACGCATTTTGCGTCGAATGCTACATTGGCTCTCCAGCGGGCCCAGATGACCAGGGCCATGATTCTGCGGATGATCAAAATGTCCGAGCTTCGGGATCCAAAAGAAACCGGTACCCATGTCAACCGTGTAGCAGGTTATGCTGTTGAAATATATGACCGCTGGGCTCAGCGTCACGGGATTTCCAAAAGCGAGCGGGACCGCTTTAAAGATACATTCAGGATTGCTTCCATGCTGCACGATGTGGGCAAAGTGGCGATTTCGGATATCATTTTGAAAAAACCGTCCGCATTTAATCCCGAAGAACGTAAAATTATGCAGCACCATGCCGTATACGGCGCGAAATTATTTGAAGATCCCCAATCGCCTTTGGACATGCTTGCGAGAGACATTGTAATAACGCATCATGAAAACTGGGACGGTACAGGCTACCCCGGCTGGATTGATCTTGCCACCGAACTGCCGCTTAAAACCGATTCGTCGGGAAATGTGCTGGGGAAAAAAGGGGAAGAAATTCCCCTGGCAGGCAGGATTGTTGCTCTCGCGGATGTGTATGACGCTCTCTGCTCAAAACGGGCATACAAAGAACCTTGGCCGGAATCCAGAGTGCTGGAAGAAATCTTAAATTTGTCGGAAACAAAATTCGACCCAGAATTGGTAGATATTTTCTTTGAGATATTCCCCAATATCAAACAGGTTCAGGCTCTCTACCCTGAACAGGAAAGTTCTGAATAACACCCTGAATACTTCATCTGAAAATCGTTTCTCCAAAACGGCTGATCAGCTCTTCCTTATTGACAAGCGGACAAGCCATGAAAGCCCGGCGGCCGATAGTAATATTGTCATTAAGCAGCGTAATATTCCTGAGGTTTTTGCATTGTGAAAAAGAGAAATCCCCAATGCTGTTCACGCTGCGCGGAATGATAATCGATGTAAGGCTTTCACATCCCGTAAACGATTGATCAATACGCTCAACGCCGAAAGCGATTGTCACGCTTTGCAAATTTTTACAATTAGCAAAAGCATTGCGCGGAATAATTTTAATGCTGGAAGGAATGACTATTTCTTCCAGGCTCAGGCAGTCGGCAAAAGCTCTTTCTCCGATGCTGGTAACACTGGAGGGAATTACGATTTCAACAAGGCCCCTGCAATTGGAAAAGGCTTCCCTCTCTATTGTAGTAACATTGTTATGAAGTATCACCCGTTTTATGCTGCCGTTTTGCCGGAACGCCGCGTGTCCGATAACCGTAATGTCCGGCGGGATGATCACTTCTTCCGTATTGGTGCGTCTGTATTCAATGAGGGTACTCCCTTCCCGCCTGAAAGCCATTTGATGAAAATTCTCTTCCCGCCTCCGCGCTTCTTCAAGCCTTTGCTGTTCACGCTTTACCACGATACCCGGCCATTGCGCGTTAAAAACGGATTGGACTTTCTCGACTTCCGCAATTTCCGCGTCCCCTTGAGCCGTAATAGACGCCCGTTCCATGTATACTTCGCTGTCAATAAAATCAAAGCTGTGGTAATTGCCGGAATAACAGCGGATAATGCCAAGCCAGCCTTTATAGTAACCAGGATAATAATAGGAAAGGCTTTTGTAATAAGAAAACGCGGCGTTTAATTCTCCCAGCGCGTATAAATCATCAGCAGTTTTTTCAAGATAATCTTTATAAGAAATACGCTCACCATTGTTGGTGCTTATAACAGAAGATGCTTCCGCTTGCGCCGCGTCCGCCGATGCCGCCGGAGGAACGGAAGAAATACTTGACCGGAGAGCAGCTTTTCCGATATCGGTGAGTGTTACGCCAAGCTGGCCAAGCAGATTTTCCGCGAGCTCTTTCATAACAGCGGTACTTTGCAGCTCATCAAGGGAACAATTTTTGGGAGCAAATGACGCGATACGTTCGCCCGATTCCGCGTCGGAAACCGACATTTCCAGAATAAACCCGCCGCCGGTTTTTATAAGGCTTCCTGTAGTTATATACTGCATATTGGTGAGATTCCCAATGCTGATAAGATCGTCATCCGAATAGTAACCGGAATAGGAATCCCTCTGTTCATTGATAATCGCATCCAGATTCTGGCGGTCCAACACGGTCATAGCGCTGAATGTATTAAAGTCACTGGTGAGCGTGCTTTGCACAAGCCGAAGCAGCCATTCTTCTCCAGGCGGCAAGCCTTCACCTGCCGGTTTTAAAACCGCAATACGAATACCCGCTCCGCCTTGTTCCTCGTAATAAGGATTTTCCTGGGCTTGAAGCAGAACAATTCCCGCACACAATACAAAAAGGAGAAAAAATTGTTTCATGGTGTGAAGTATATTATAACAGTATCATTTCCATCAATCACTCATTCAGAGGTGGTCATTGCGGACATCAAGCCCTTATCAATTTTGTCAGCGTTTTATCGAACCCTTCCGCGAACTGTTTGAGTTCTTTTTTCCCGTAAGAAGCGGTCCTTTCATATTCAAGGCCGTTTTCGGCAAGCCCAACCATAAAATCCCTAAGCGAAAGCTGTTCGCGGATATTTTCCCGGGTATAAATCCGTCCCCGGTCATTCATCGCTATGATCGCATGTTCTACCAGACGGGAGGCGAGGGGAACGTCTCTTGTAATCACCAAATCGCCTTCTGCCGCGTGAAGAACGATGAAATCATCGGCGGCGCCTTCCTTTGCGGGACAGATTTCCATCGTGATATTTTCACCCTCAATTCCTGGGATCGTCCGGTTCGCCGCAAAAACCGCGGGAACGCCCGTCCTTTTTGCGGCCCGGAGTACCGCTTCCCTGACAAGTTTCGGGCAGGAATCGGCATCGACAAAAATCTTCATTGGTGAAGACCTGTTGAAGCTGAATACATCTCGAAAGTTCCATCCAGAATAATCTTGCCGGTTTTTTCCGCCGGAGCCAGGAAGGCGCTTTCCCCTTTTTTCAGAATCAGTGCTTTGCCGCTTTCTGTATCTTTCATTGTCAGATTCCCATTCGTAACAAAAATGATGGAAGGACTTGCATTAATATAATCGATAGTTCCGCTTGTGTTTTGATGATGCCTCAATACAAAATCCCCGCATCTGGTTGTGTAAGTAAAAACGCTTTTCTCGGAATCGGAGATTGACGGCTTCAAAATTTCCGGCATAAAAGGCTTAAAGATCAAAATCCGCTCTAATTCATCAACATCGATGTACTTTGAAGTAAGCCCGCCGCGAAGCACATTATCGGAATTGGCCATGAGTTCCATGCTCAGGCCGTGAACATAAGCGTGAAGAATTCCGGCGGAAAGAAAGATTGCCTCGCCCGGTTTGAGCTCTATCACATTTAAGTAGAGCGGCGCAATGACGGAAGGATCATCCGGATGAATCTGCGCAAATTGAACACAGAGGTTAAACTCAGTTTCGTACTCTTTATGTTTGATGGAAAAATCTCTGCCCTGTTCCAAAATGGTGTCAGTCACCATTTTCCGGTCTTCGGCATTCATGGCAAATAAGGCGCCAAGAAAACCTTTTAAGCCGCCTTCCGGAGATGCATCCTTTAACGCGGCAAGCGGAGCATCTAACGCTCTGCAATCAACGATAGGCAATAACTTTTCGATTTCAGCCGGTTCCCGAAAACCGCACATCGCGGTAAAAGGACTTAACGCGCAAATAATTTCCGGTTTATGATTCGGGTCTTTGTAATTCCGGTTCGGGGCTTTTATGTCAATTCCGGCTTTATTTTCACGTTCAAAACCTTCCTTCGCCTGCTCCAAATTCGGATGAGCTTGAATCGAAAGCGGTTTATCCGCGGAAAGGACCTTGTACAAAAAAGGCAGAGTTCCGAAGGCTTTCACCGTTTCATCACCCAGATAAAATCCGGCGTCTTCTTTTATCAAATCAGGAAGGCTGATTTTCCGGTTTTTTTCATCATCTATACAAATCGACGGTGCGCCGGGATTGACCCCCATCCACAATTCCGCCCAGGGAATCAACTCTGTGTTTTCCTGCCCGGTCAATTCGGGAATCATCCGCGGCGATCCCCAATCGTAATGCTGTACCGTATTTTCCAACTTAAAAAAATGAGCCATGAAGAAATTGTATACCATGATTTTGAAGCGGACAAGGGATGTTTTTCAAATTATTATGGCCCATATGTTATATCTGCTTTGTTTCCATTACACGGACATGCAATTTTTTACTGAGTTTAATTAAAGCTCCATCATTACTCATTAAAATGGCATCGTAACGGCGGGCCGCTATCAAATAATACATGTCGTATAAAAGCTACGATCACCGGTTTCGGTCCTCCCGAATGAGTGCGACTGCATCAATCTTTTGTGCTTCCTGAGAAACATTACGTTCTGCTATCCGGGATAGGACTGCCAACCTGCGCTCCCTGCACGATTCTTTTTCTTCCAGTCCCTTTTCCAGTAAGACAATAACTTGCTGCGCGATTGTACGTTTTTGTTTCTTTGCAACGACACTTATCTTTTTATATATATCTTCCGGAAAATCCCGAACCTGTAACAAAGGCATCCTGTTCCTCCTTCATACATTGTAAAGCAATTTGTATGCATTTTCAATGTAAATTAACGGATATAAACAACGCTTCATAAAATGAAAAGAGCCCGTGTTTTCCTTACTCTTTCTCCCCCAGCGCTTCGTCAAGGCGGGTGATCATTTCCAGGGTGAGTTTTTCCACCTCGGGGGAATCGGGGTCGTGAATAGTTTCGGCGGAGGGGCGTTCTTGTCTTTTGCTTTTTTCCAGTTCATCACAAAGGAGAAAGCCTGAAAGAACGGCCAGTTTTAAGGGATCGGTAAGGCCGGTTAGCTGCCGTGTGTTATCGATATGCTGTTCAAATTGCGCTAAAAGCGATTCCAGATACTGAGGATCGGCGTCCGCCGATATGGTGAGTGAAGTTCCAAGTACATCGATGCGGATTGCGCTGTTCGACATACGCGCCTTCCTTAAAAAATATCCAGTTCGGCCGCCGATTGATCTCCGGAATTTTTTGCCTTTACGGCTTCTTCTTCGGCCTCAAGGGCTGCCATGATGGCTTCATCGGAATCGTCGGCCGGGCTTGTTTCACTAAAAGGCGCGTCATCATCGGTGATCTCATCTTTTTCGTCCGAAAGCGGCGCGGAGGGCGGAACGGGAGACGCGGCTTCCTCTACCGGAGGAACAGGATCAATTTTTTTTTCTTCCTGGGGAATAATCCCCGATATGCCTTTTTCAATGGCATCTTCAAATTGATTCAGCCGGTCAAGAGCGGAAAGTATTCCGCCCTCAATACGGCTTTGATCTTCTCTGAATTGTTTGATTAACACCTCAAGCTCATCAATCTTAGTTTGATATCCGGTTAACCGTTCTTTCAACATGGCGTTTTCGCCGGTTAAATGATTTACGTAATCAATTGCTTTGGCAACTTTCGTTTCCAATAATTTGACTTGCTCGAGGCTGATCATCTTACGCTCCAGGGGCGGCTTTCGCCAAAGCATCTTTCGCCTGGGCCGCTACCGCTTTAAACGCCGCGCTGTCTTCCAGGGCAAGATGAGCGAGAACTTTCCGGTTAATTTCGATGCCGGCTTTGTTAAGGCCGTCGATAAACCTTGAATAGGAAAGACCTTCCGCGCGGCAGGCCGCGTTAATCCTGATAATCCAGAGGCTCCGGAAATCGCCTTTCCGGTCTTTTCTGTCGCGGTATGCGTAACTAAGTCCTTTGGTAACCGCGTCTTTTGCGGTTTTATAGTTTGAATGGCGGCGGCCCCAGTAGCCTTTCGCCAATTTCATTATCTTTTTACGATGGTTCTTTCGTTTGGAACCGTCTACTGCTCTTGACATGAATAGCGCTCCTTATTAACCGTAGGGCAATAACTGTTTTCTGATTACCGGTACATTGTCGTCGGAGAGAATGCCGGTATGACGAAGATTCCGCTTGCGCTTGCTTGATTTCTTGGTAAGAATATGGCGAAGATTTTGTTTCTTGTACTTTACCTTGCCTGATCCTGTAAACGAAAAACGCTTGGCAGCGCTTTTCTTGGTTTTCATTTTGGGCATTTGCCAACCTCTGCTTATTTTTTGGTTTTAGGATTTAACACCATAGACATAGTCCTTCCTTCCATTGCCGGAGGCTTGTCCATGACATATTCGCCTTCTATCCTTTTGAGAACATCATTGAGGACATCTAAACCGAGTTCGGTATGGGCAAGTTCGCGTCCGCGGAAACGGACCGTTACTTTGACCTTATTTCCCTGGCCCAAAAATTCTTTAACATGCTTGGACTTAAAATCCAAATCATGATCATCAATTTTAGGCTGCATACGGATTTCTTTCAATTTTATAATCTTCTGATTTCCCTTTGCTTCCCGAACCTTCTTTTCATTCTCGAATTTAAACTTACCGTAATTCAGAATTTTACAGACGGGCGGGTTTGCCTGCGGGGCAACTTCCACCAAATCCAAATCCTGATTTCTGGCCATTTCGAGCGCTTCCGCAGTGGAAACAATCTGCTGTTCGCCGTCATTACCAATGAGCCGAATTTCCCGCACTCTAATCTGTTCGTTAATCCGTAAATCCTTGTCCGCCAACTGACCTCCTCATAAATTACAGTTACAACGGGGCTTGTACCTATAACTTTCTATCACTATAGCAAATATAAGTTGATTTTGTCCAGTATCTAATGGTTTTGTAAAAATTGTACCAGCGTTTATACCACGTTTTCACAATAACCTCGACATCCGGCGGTCTTTGTGGTATAAAAAACAGGAACGGATATCATTTTCCGCTCCGGGGTTCTTGCGGGGAGTTTCTGCCGATGAAAGAATACAGTATTGCCTCACGGCATATTCAGTCGTTTCTTTTGCTCATCGCTCTGCCCGTGCTGATTTTTATGCTTGTTTCCGGTTATGTTTTCCGGCAGGAGATAGTTGACATGACCGCCGCTCAGCGGGAGGCGGCCATAAGCCAGAGTGCGGGCAGCGTGAACGCCGAACTGGAGCGGATGTCGATTGTAGCGTCTTCGCTGATACATAACCGCACACTGATGAACCGTTCTCTTGAGTATGTGAAAACATCATCTCAGGAGCAGCGTTATGAGATTTCCTTTTCCTTTGAAGAGATATTCAACACCTATTTTCTGCTTTCAAAACAGCTTGCCGCGTATTATCTTTTTTTCTCCGACCACAGCGTCCCCTTTGTATCCCGGAATTATTACAGCGGGACGACGCTTTCCCTTGCGTCCGCCTTTGATTATTACAACCTTGCCGCCGCTGCGCCGGGGTCTGTCATCTTTCCGGATACCCTCGCGTCGGATACCGGCGGGCCGGTAATGGTGAGTCTCGCGGTGGCACCGCCCGCGCGCGCGGATCATGATACCGGTGTGGAAATGCTTGTGATCACTTTTATGGTGAACGAGCTGAATGATTTTATCCGGCAAAAACATAACAGCGGCGGAACGCCGGCGGTCTCTCATACCTTTCTTGTCGGGAGAAACGGAATGATCCTTTCCGCGAGTGATCCTTCAAACATCGATCTGCGTTTTTCCGACATATACGGAACCTTTGGCCGCTCCTACATTGTTATGCAAACGCCTATCAATGCTTCCGGCTGGACGTTGATCGAAGCGATAAGCATCCGCTCTCTCACTCAGCGGGTCGATATCATTTTATATATCCTTTGCATTGCGATGGTTCTCATCGTGGTCCTTTTTATCGGGTACAATTCGCTCTTTTTCCGGCGCATCCTTAAACCGTTAAATATTGTCATATCCGAAATGGCCTCGGTTGCCAAGGGGGATTTTTCGGTGAAGGTTCCTGCCAGTTCTTTTACGGAACTCAACAGACTCAACGATTCGTTCAATGTTATGGTTACCGAGATCGGGTCTTTGACGCGGGAAATAAAAAACGAACAAAAGGAGCGGCTCAAAACCGAGATTGATGTTCTTCGCTATCAACTGAACCCTCACTTTCTTTGCAACACCCTTAATTCGATACGGATGATGGCGCTTATTACAAAAAACGATGCCATACAGAAGATGAGCGCCGCGCTGATGAACATTACCGAAGATACTCTGGGAAGGGAGGATACCGTCTGTTCTCTTGAGCGTGAACTCAAAAACCTCGATAGTTACGTGTATATTATGAAAGTGCGTTACGGAGATACCTTCGAGTTTATTCGGGATGTGGATTCCTCTTTGCTTTCTCTCGGAATCCCTTCCATGGTTCTCCAGCCGCTTGTTGAAAACGCCATTCTCCACGGATTCCGCGGAACCTCCCAATCCGGGACTTTCGGCACGATAGTCGTTTCCGCATCTCTCGACGGGAATATTCTTGCCATTGAAGTGCGTGATAACGGGCAGGGAATGAGCGCCGAGTTTGTGGACGGGCTTTTCCGTGATGAAACCCAGACCGAAAAGGGTTTCACGAGGATAGGCCTTTCCGCGGTAAAGCGGAGGATTCAGCTTTCCTATGGTGCACCCTACACATTATCCGTTGCCAGCTATCCGGGAGAAGGAACCGTAGTAACACTGCTGCTGCCTATCCTTGAAGCGTCCGAATATGACAGCCGAATCTCAGCTGATGAATCTCTGGATCCGGCCGAATCGGAAGAAGGTAAAGATGGCTGAAATTCTTATCGTTGATGACGAACCCCTGGTGCTGCTGACTCTTAAATCACTCTGCGACTGGGAAGCTCACGGTATATATATCATCGGGGAAGCTGAGAACGGCCAGGCCGCTCTTGAGTGCATCCGCGCCCATCCGTCGGTGGATATTGTTTTAACTGATGTGGACATGCCGGTTATGGACGGACTGGAACTCGCCGAAAGCCTCAAGGAAATTGATCCCGGCGTTTCGGTAATATTCCTCAGTTCGCATAGCAATTTTGATTATGTGCGGCGGGCTTTTAAGTCCGGGGCTTATGATTATATTCTTAAATCCGAGATGAATGAACGTTCCCTTCTGGAGCTTATTCAGCGCGTGGCGGCAAAGTCCGCAAAACCTGAGCGGACTCCTTCAGCGGTCGTCCAAGAAAGGGAAAGCGCCCGTTCCGCCTTTTTTGCGGCGGTTACCGAAGGAGAAATGGAAAAATCATCGGCGGAAAATATCCAAAGTTTATTTGAGCGCTGCGCTTTCTCCGTGAGCTGTCCCTTTTATTTTATGATTTTGAAACCCGGCGATATTCCCCTGGTGCGTACACGATACGAGAACAGTCTATATGATTTTCAGAAAACAGTTACGGATTTATTGAAGCGTTTTGTTCCCGAAGAACAGGGCGATTCCGGAGCGGTTTCTTTTGATCAATATTACCTTTTTATGACCGGCCCGGAAAAATTGGAAACGGTCTTTGAACTTTTTTATAAATCCGCCTGGACCTATCTCGATATTGGATTTGAACGAAAAACCGGAGGTCCCGCGGCGGATATTGCTTCTTTTGGAAATGATCTCTCCGCCTGTCTTAAAGGTTTCCTCCCGCCGAGCAGAATCGTAATCCGCAGCCGGCGCTATATCCAGGAACATTTCGATAATCCCGCACTCGATCTCGCCGAGATAGCGCGGTACAGCGAAGTAAGCAAGAATCATCTCAGCTGGGAATTTGCCCGCGAAACCGGGGAGACACTCTCCGACTTTATCACCCGCACCAGGATACGGGAAGCCCGGAAACTTCTGAGCGAAACAAATCTCCGCATTTACGAGATCGCCGAAAAAACCGGGTATATGAACGTAGAAACATTCAGCAGAGCTTTTAAGAAAATCACCGGAACAAGCCCCAGCCGTTTTGTGTGAGGAGATGGTAAAGCATTTTCTTTATCTTTTCATTTTAATCTAATGAAACGTCAAAATTTCGTAATAGCGGTCATGTACAATTCCTTTTTTCCGGTTTTATACTGAATTAAGCATCCATATTTAGGAGGAAAAATTATGAAAAGAATTGGTATACTTATTCTGCTTACAGTTCTTGTATTTGGTTCTGTTTTCGCCGGAGGGAATAGAGACCGTTCGATTGTTTTGAGAATGGGAGATAACATTCCTGATCGGAATAACGGATACGGCGCTGTTTTTGAAAGGATCAATGCAGAATTTCTTGCGGCCCATCCCGGTGTCGAGATTACTACCGAAAGCTATCAGGATCAGCCTTGGCAGGAAAAAGTGAAAATCTATGCTACCGCGAATCAGCTTCCTGATGTTATGAAGTACTGGACTTTTCCTGCCATGATGGAACCTCTCATCGACGCGGGAATGCTTGCGCCCATGAACAAGGCCGATTTCGCTTCTTTCGGCTATATGCCCGGCGCGCTTGAAAGCAGCGAGTTTAACGGTGTCCTTTACGGAATCCCCGCTTCGGCTGATATGTGGGTTGTTTTCATCAACAAAAGCCTCTTTCAAAAAGCCGGCGTAGCCATTCCCGAAACCTGGGAAGACATTATTGCTTCCGTTCCGGCGTTCCGTGCTATCGGTGTTACGCCTGTAGTTACGAACGGAAGGGAAGGATGGCCTCTGGCTGAGACATTTGACTGCATCGCCCAGCGGATTAACGGTGATTTTACCCGTGTTGATAAAGCCCTCAAAAGGACCGCAAGATACACCGACCCCGACTTTGTGCAGGCTGCCGAATATTTCCAGAACCTTGTCCGCGCGGGTGTGTTCCAGGAAAACCTTTCCACTTCCGATTACGGTGACGCGCGCAACATGTTCGGGCAGGAACGCGCCGCAATGTACATCATGGGTTCATGGGAAATGTCCATGGCTACCGATACCAACTTCTCGGAAAATTTCCGCAGCAATCTTGATGTTATCAAGTTCCCGCTCATAGCAGGCGGAAAAGCTGATGTAAACGATGTGCTTGCCTGGTACGGCGGAAATTTCATCATCAGCACCGGCGCAAACAAAGATTTGGCTTATGATTACATCAAGTTCTTCGCCGAACGCTTCGCGGATTATGCCTGGGAAATTCAGGCTTGCTTCCCCGCGCAGACGGTTACTCCTCTTGCTTCTGATACGCTTGTCAGCATGAAACTGCTCCAGATTGCGGCAGACGCGCGGACCACAGGAGGTACTCCCGGTTTGGACCGTTCGGACAGTGTCTTCAAAGAAGATCATCAGGAACTTATCCGCCAGCTTTGCGCCCTCATGATTACACCGAGTGATTTTTGCGAGCGGCTTGATGCTTCTGCCGCGCGGGCCTGGAACGCGGCGAACTAAACAGTTTGTCTCTCTTTAAGCGGATATAATTTCAACTGAAAAAGATTTTGAAATTACATCCGCAAAGGCCGATTGCAGAAGGAACATCTTTTGCAATCGGCTCAATTTGCTTCATCGGGAGTCATTATGAGTAGTTTATTCAATAGCAAAAAAGTGACGGCGGTGCTTGTTCTGCCGGGTATATGCGTCATGCTTTTCGCCATAGCGATTCCTCTTGTTATCAGCGTCGGGCTGAGTTTTGTGAGTTGGGCTGGGTTCGGCAAAATGAAGTTTCTCGGCATCGATAACTATGTCCGTCTTATTCAGGATGGAGTATTTTGGCGGTCGCTTTGGAATGTCCTTCTGCTGATTCTGGTAACGGTTTTTATTCAGAATGTATTTGCCTTTATTATTGCTTCCTTGCTGACTAGACAGAGGGAAGGCGTATCCCGGATTCTTCGTACCATCTTTTTTATTCCCGCAACCCTCAGCCTTGTAGTTGTTACCAGACTGTGGGTAAATATTTTTCATCCTACCTACGGGATGCTGAATAAAATTTTGAGCGGACTGGGACTGGAAAGCCTTACCCGCGCGTGGCTTGGGGATCCAAATACCGCTATCTGGGCGGTGATCTGGATCATGATCTGGCAGGGTTTCGGATGGGCGCTCCTCTTTTTTTACGGCGGGCTCATGACGGTTCCCAGGGAGCTTGAGGAAGCCGCTACGGTTGACGGCGCGAATAAGGCGCAGCTTTATTGGAAAGTTATCCTGCCGTACATGATGCCGATTATTCAATCAATCATTATTATCGATGTTATATCTTCCCTCAAACAAATGGAGATGATATATCTTTCAACGGAAGGAGGGCCGGGGAGTACAACGCAGTTTATCGCGCTCTACCTTTACCAACGGGCATTTAAATACGGCGAATACGGCTACGGAAACGCAATCTCGGTATTGTTTGTTTTAATCGCCGTACTATTGACTCTGCTGATTCAGCGGGCGTTCAAAAAAGCCGTAGATCAGATATAAGGAGGGAAGTATATGGCAGACAGAAATACTCTTAGGCCTTTAACATCGAAGGCTGTCCTAAAAGAAGTTCTTGTTGTTTTTCTGGGGCTTCTTGTGATCGCGCAAATATTCCCTCTTATTTGGGTATTCAGTTATTCAATAAAAAAGTCGGGGGATCTTTTCGGTCCGGAGCTGCTTTCTTTTCCCAAGGATCCTCAATGGGCAAATTATCGCAAGGCTTTCGTTGACGGAAAGATTTTGCCGTACCTTTTAAATACGCTGAAAATCGTGATTCCTTCGGTAATGCTTGGAACGATTCTGCCGTTTTGCCTGGCTTATGCTTGTACAAGGATGGAGTGGAAGCTGAAAAAGTTCGTGTGGCTGATTGTTGTTATCGGGATGACAATTCCGATTCATACGACGCTTCTGCCGAATTTTCTTTGGTACCGGATTTTTCATCTTATTGATACTCATCTAGGATTGATCATTTCCTATATGGCCTTTACTATGTCGTTCAATACGATAGTATTCAGCGGTCTTCTGGCGGGCATTCCGAAATCCATGGAAGAGTCGGCGTTTATTGATGGGGCTGGGTATCATATTATACTGCCTAAGATCATTGCGCCTATGGCAATGACCGGATTTGCCACGGTGGGAGTGCAGACCTTTCTTAGCCATTGGAACGAATTCCTTATGGCAAATACTTATCTTTCTTCGGAAGTGAAAAGAACATTGCCGTTTTCTATCATCCGGTTTACCGGACAGTATTCGTCCGATTACGCGGTGCAGTTTGCCTGCATGGCTTTGGTGGCGCTGCCGCCGCTCGTTTTATATTTTGTTTTCAATAAGTGGATTCTTGCCGGTGTTACGGCAGGCGCTGTTAAAGGTTAGGTTATGTACAACGAACATATTACATTCCCCAAGGATTTTGTCTGGGGTACGGCAGCCGCGTCCTATCAGATTGAAGGTGCGGCGGATACTGACGGAAAAGGGAAAAGTATCTGGGATGAATTTTCCCATATTCCGGGTAACATTGAAGACGGCAGCACGGGCGATACAGCCTGCGATCACTATCACCGGTATGAAGAAGATATCCGGCTCATGTCGATGATGGGGATGAAACATTATCGGCTTTCGCTTTCATGGCCTCGGATACTTCCCGGCGGTACAAAAAGCGCTGGGCTAAATATTCAGGGACTTGATTTTTACGACAGGCTCATCGATGCATTACTTGAGTATGATATAACACCTTGGGTTACTCTGTTTCACTGGGACTTGCCTGCCGCTCTCCAGCGCGAAGGCGGTTTTGCCTCAAGGGAAACCATCGATGCTTTTTGCGATTATACCGATATCGCAACCCGCCGCTTGGGCGACAGGGTAAAAAATTGGATGACTTTTAATGAACCTTGGGTGTTTTCTTTCTGCGGCCACTTTTCCGGCGTTCACGCTCCAGGTGAGAAAGATATACGGAAGACTCTCGCTGTTGCTCATAATATTCTTGTGGCGCATGGAAAGAGTATGCCCATAATCAGAGAAAATATTCCCGGCGCAAAAGCCGGCATTGTAAATAATCTTGCCTGGGTCGAGAGCGCTTCCCATAAGCAGGAAGATGCCGACGCTGCCCGCCGGTGGGATCTTGCTTTTAACCGCTGGTTCCTGGATCCGCTTTTTGGAAGGGAATACCCTGATGAGATGGTGAAATGGTACGGAGAAGCGATGCCTGAGATCAAGGCGGGTGATTTTGATCTAATAGCCGCTCCCGCCGATTTTATGGGAATCAATTACTATACGAGACGTCTTGTCGTGTATGATCCCAATGATAATCATATTAAGGCAAAGCAGGTGTACCGGACTCATATTCTTCGTGCCGAATTTGAGGAGTGGGAAATTTACCCCGAAGGTCTCTATCATACGCTGATCAGAATGAAGGAAGAGTACGGGAACATCCCCATATATATCACCGAAAACGGTACCACTTGTCCTCATGAAATGATAAGCGATGACGGCTGTGTACACGATCCTTTGCGGGTAGAATACCTCCGCCGCCATTTTGCCGCTGTCTGGCAGGCAATACAGGAAGGCGCCGACGCGCGGGGATTTTTTACCTGGTCTTTCTGCGATAACTTTGAATGGGCTTTCGGTTTCAGCAAACGCTTTGGACTTGTGTATATCGATTACGAACATAATCTGCGCAGGATCATCAAGGATTCGGGACATTTTGCGGCGGATGTGTGTAATCAGAACGGATTTGCTATAACATGAGCTTGCTATAAAAAGTTACAATAAGGTTTATATCAGAACCAAGCCTTCGACAAAAAGAAAACTGCATGATCGGTTTAGGTTTCGGTCTGGGATGAGTAGTACTACCTAACAACTCAAAGAGTGAAACGCGATGGAACAGCATTGTTTTCATCACGGATATTGACTGAGTAAACGACAAAGACGAGTTCCGGCATTTCACCTGTGCTTCCGTAACGAGACTTTCAAATAGGGCTTTGTACATATCGGCACTTCGATGCGCGTTTGCATACGATAACGTTGAGCGTTTTACGCTTCGTTCTGCATTCGGAATCCCAAGATGATACCAACTGTTTTGTTGATGATTCATCGTTTGCTCAATGCTCCTCAATCCATGTTGTCCCGAAATCTGAGCCAAGAGCATCGTGACGAAATGCATCTAACTTTTTAAGCCTTTCGCTCCGTGTTCTGTTTGATGTTCTTTTACCAGTTTCTCAAAACGAGATCTCGATATCAACTCTAGCATTTGTCCCAGAATCGTGTTATGTTTGTTCATGCCTATTTCCTTGTTGGGTATGGAGTGATGATGCTTCCGGGGCTTGACTGGGATTTGCCATTCTCTATGATTATTTACAACATGCCTAAGATATCTTTTTGACTATCTAAACGAATCGCTAAAGCCAAATATACACGGCTTTTTTGCTTACATGATCTTCATCTCGAATGTTGACTCTTATGAGTAAAATGATTCAAGTGGGCGGTGCGGACCGCCATTCCTCTACAAGCCGTTTTACTTCATCCGTGGCTCGACTTACCAATTCTGGCGAGATATTCTACTCCGTATATATCTTTGATGTTTTCTTGTATCGCTTTTCTTGATAGTCTTAGTCCGTACATCGACAGGATTTTGTCGTCAAACCCGCGCCATTCTTGCCGGTGTTTGGGGATTACTTTGGGCTCGAACTCTCCATATCGATTTCTGGATTTTTGCAGTCTTTCAGTAACTCATCCAGTAATTCTTTTCTAATCGCCATACTTTCTCTCCTCGGAAGTGTAGCTCTTTATGTAATACGCTCGCCTAAACGTCGATATATGACTACCCGCTGTTTCATTTTTAATGATCAGGTGAAGTGGGGAAAAAACTTCACCTTTCATTTTAATAGGTCCAGTAAAAAAGTTTATCTAGGAAGCTGTCAGTCTTGGGTGTGAGATTTGGTACCCAATGGATCGAATCTTCTACAAAGGCACTTTTGTCTATTCCCGAACCTGTTTTGAAATACGCTGTTCCATGCGATGTTGCAGGGACCGAAATTGATGTAAGCGGGATAACATGGATTCCCATTTGTCTTCTGGTTGTTTCGTACTTTTTTGACCATGTGGATGTTACTGTGTTATTTAATGTGGTTTGTAGTGCAGTTCCTTTACTAAGTATGGCATTTCGTTGAGAAGAATTGGATGTAATGCTGTTGCGATTGGCAATAATAGTTTCGGCAAAGCTGTATATATCAACATACATATCTGACGGAAAAGAAGCATAGTGAAAAATATCCATGGTCTGCAGTATCTTATTGAGGATAAATTCCTGTGTTGAACGACTGGTTATGCTATTTGCCAATTCCTCCGAAAATGATTCCATTGTTTCAAAAAGATTATCCATATTTGCTAGATCTATTTTTGATATGGTTGATCCATTTGTTCCGATGTATTGATTTTTGAACTGTTCAATAACATCATCACAAAAATCTGATGCAGTCGGGGATGATCTCTTGAGGAACGCTGTAAACAAGGCTGTGTAATCCCAACCGGATGCCGGCGTTACTCCTTCTGAGCCGATAAACCATTCCGCATCATCTCTGATTTGATAACATACTTCGATAAGTGCTCCGAAACAAGTATCAAAACCGATGAGTGATAAACCCTTTCCGGAAACGGCACTGTCGAGTGAAGGCATGGTCATATAACTTCCTGCATTATCATCAAAAGCAACTGCTTTTAATGGCGGATTGAGCAGTGTTTGATTATTTTGTCCTTCCCCTCTCCAACCTGTACCATGTCCCCATATTATAAGACCGTAATTTTTTGCGGTGTAGACTCTTTTTACAAACGCGATTGACTGTGATAAGACTATCGGATCTGCCATATCTAGTTCGGTTCGAGTTTCGGTTGATAATCCAAGTTCTGAGCAATTGAGTTGTTTTGAAACGATTGTCGTATTAAATCCTGCGGGGTCTCTAGTAATTTCAAAAAAACGAGTATCTGTCCAATCTCCATTACTTGCATCATATCCTGCAGCTCTGTCAAGAATCACTAAGACAGAGACATTACTTTCTTGGGCAAAGGCTGTCACTGCTTCAAGTTCATTAATGTCAGCTATGGCAGATGGTTCAAGATCATTATCTGCCGCCATATACACTAAAAAGGTCCATTCACGCGCTTGCCACTGTGCGTAGAGGGTGATATCCCCCTGCACGTTTTGAATAACCGCTCCCGATGTATAGGTATTGCCGCTCCCATTGGCCGCCGTATTCCAGCCGGTGAGGAAATAGCTGTTGCGGGTAAAGCTATTCGTTTTGATGTTATAGTCGTCTCCCTGTATTACGCTGTCACTGGCCATTGTGCCTGTGCCGCCGTTGGCGTTGTAGGCAATGGTGTACATAGGTATCAGACCCCATTGCGCGTAAAGGATGATATCACCCTGCACGTTTTGGATGACCGCACCCGCCGCCGTATAGGC
>DBDH01000015.1 GCA_002293455.1 Treponema sp. UBA937 | reverse complement strand
CGGACGCTCATCGTTGTTCTCGTTCCTAATGGAGGATTCACATCAACCCGCACCCTTCCGGTTTGAAGGCTTACATTGATGGTCTCCGTACCTGACGCGCTGCTGATTTCCGCGAGAGAAAGCCGCGTTAAAGGACGAACTGTAATGACGGAACTTCCCGCTTCGATAAGCGCGGTACTCTTAAATCCTGTTGAAACGATAGTGCTCTGGGCAACTTCGTCGCCTATCTTTGCCGGTACAAAAGCCGTCTGCCCGGCCTGTTTTAACTCTACCGTACCGGAAAGTTCCTTTATAACGGCGGTTTGAGCAAAGACAGCCGCCGAACATAACACTTGAACGCACAAAATAAGGCAAAAAACTGTTTTCTTCATAATAATATTCTCCCTATTAACAATAATCCGCGTTTAATAAAGCGTCAACACAAGGTTTAGATCGAAAGACCATAAGGGATCGGCTTTCGTATCGGCATTGCCCAATGAAGGCAAAAAGATGCCTCCGCCTGCCCTAACCTGAATATCCGAAAGAGGGCTCCAGCTTACAAATCCGTATATCTCATTGCCTAAAAAATGGCCGTCTCTTCCGTAAGGCGCGCCTTGATAGGTGCCTAAATCACTCAGCACAAAATAGGAATCGGCAATACTTACCGAAACTGTTTCATGAAGAAGCGCCGTATATTCAAGCTGCAGCATTGAAAGGCCTGACAGTTTTCCTTTAAGGATATAGCCCTGCGACTTGGTGTTAATGGGAACAAAGGCGGTTACGGCTTTGCCGTCTCCTACCGTGCCATTAGAAAAACGCCCCAAAAAACGCAGGCGGTCGGAAATCGCGGTAGGAAGCATCCAGCCCGCGCTCAGTTCACCGGCAAAGGAAAAGAGGGTTTTATCCGCCGTTTCCGCCATTTCTAAAGCGCCGCCCGCTTCAAAGATAAACTGATTTATGGGAACGCTTGCCTTCGCGGCAAGGTATTGGCTGTGAAAAAAATCCTTACTGCCGGAAAGATCAAACTGAGCTATCAGCGCCAGATGCAGACGCAGCAGCTCCGAAATTCCCGGATGCCTCCAGTCCGCCGATAAAACAACGCGGCTTGGCGCGAAATAAGTATCCGCGAAATCGGAATAATCAAGTTCGGCGCTGTATTCGGCAAGTTCGGCAGCTGTCATGGTAATTTGAGCGGTCTTTTTATACTGAAGGCCTGTATAGTACGCGCCTGTGCTAAACTCGGAACCGTTTTCAAAATCCAACGTATAACGCGCGCCGTCAAAGAGACCGTTTGCGATAAAACCCAGCGGATCGGCATAGGGAATTCTGCCGACGCTGACACGCCCGTTATCCCCCGCGCGGAAGCTCAATTCGGTGCGCAGAAGTTCCGGTATAACATTCCATTTTTCGTTGGAATAATCCACCGTAAGGCCGGCGGAAACCATTACCTCGGCATCGCTCCACAGCGGCGATGAAAACCAGCCGGAAAGCGATCCGCTGTAATCGAACCCGTTTGCTTTGCCGTCTCCCGAAAAAAAGCCGCTCTGATTCAGCAAGGCCCCAAAGTCTTTTGCGAAAACAGAAAAAACAGGCAGCACAATGATAAGGACCATCAACACAAAAAACTTTTTCATTATCTATTCCCCGCTCTTAGTAAAATGGTAATTTCAACCCGGCGGTTCAAAGCCATCCCTTCCGCAGTCGCGTTATCCGCTATCGGCCGGTCCGCCCCGTGGCCTTGAACTACGATTTCCTCCCGGTTTCTCACTCCAAGCGAAACAAGATAATCCGCCACTGCCTCGGCGCGTTCAATGCTTGTCTGCATTTGATCCGCACTTGTTCCGGCCAAAGCGGTATGCCCCGCAACAAGCAGATTCTGGCCATGTACGGTTTTTAAAATTTCCGCAATTTCACGGATTTTATCTTTTTCAGGATCGGTTAATTCCGCGGAATTCGCAAGGAACTGAATATTCGTTATGCTGATGGTTACGCCTTCCGTAGTAACATTTGCCCTCGCACCGGATATGTGCTGGCTTTCTAGCTGAGCATTGATTTCTTCCGCAAGTTTTTCAAGATCGGCTTCCTTTATCGCCAGGATTCTGCTGATCATAAAAAGGAATTCCTGGCCCGACACGGCCATTTCAGGATCAGTTTTGCCTTGAATTACTTTCTTATACACTAATTCGCGGTAACTGTAATGGGAATTCTTGGTAAGCGTATAAAACAAGCCCCCATTAAGGTCAAAGGCTCTCATCAAAAGGAGGGAAATGCCGTCAAGCCGCGCCCTGCTGGAGGCTTCGATGTTCTTCGGCAGCCAACTTTGGGAAGAGGCAAACTGAAAAGCTTCATCGGGGCTGTCCAATACCGCTTTTTCCGCCGCTTCCAGTGCGAAGTATGCCGCGCCCGCCCAGCTTACCGCTTCTTGATTAAGCAAATCTTCTACTTTTTGCGCCGTCTGTGCAGAAAGCCGCGCGGAAAGCGGAAGCACAAACAAAACCGCAAACATTACAGTAAGGAGTACTGTTTTTCCAACTCTATTACGCATCATTCAATCTCCATTACTTTTCAATATTGCATTAGGGAATGTCCCAATCCCAGTTTTCTGGATCAACGGTACTTAAATTATCATCTGGTTTAAGAGTTCTGTTTCGTATATAATTTATCATATTCTCTTCGCTGGAATCATAAAAGACCGCATTACCACGATCACCATTAGCGTGTAAATTATATTCACTATCCCCTGAACCGTAAATAGTACCGCCTGTTTTTGTAAAGGTACCGCCTGGCATTATACATACTCCCGCACCGAGGTCAGCTTGTGTGTCGGCTTCACTGCCTCTGCCGCTGAGGGTTCCGCCATTCATATAAAAGAAAGCCCCATCAATTCCAGCACTGGGATCGGAACTAACACCGCCCACATAGACCTGACCGCCATAAGACGCCTCATTCCCCTCGATACAGCCTCCATTCAGTATGAAGGTTCCGCCGTTTTCGACCTTCACACCGCCGCCGCTGTCGTTTCCGGTGTTGCCGTCAATTGAACCGCCATGCATAATAAACTTACCATATTTACCCGACACAAAAACCCCGGGGGAAAAACCAATGAAGGTGGTGTTGGGATCCGCCCGGTTATGATATATCCGGGCGTCATACATCACCAAAGCCGCTGCCTCGACACTCCCGTACACACCGATTAGGGGAGCTTCCGCATAGGGAGGATTGTCTTGACCGGACCCATTTTGGTCTACACCGTCAATTTCACCGGAAATTTGCAGGTATTGATTCGTTTCGCCTTCTTTGCCAAGTGTCAATGTTCCGCCATCAATTGTAATGAGAGAGACGTTCTTATTGAATTGACTATGCCTTTCGATTGTGACCTTTTTCTCCGCCCTTAACTCAATATTCTGTCCCGACTCAACCCAGCTGGGTATATCTGAATTTACCGTAATATCATTAGTAATGAAGACATATTCTTTTCTGTTATCGTCTCCGGCAAGAGAAAAGGCGATTGACAATTGAGGCCCATTGGCCGCTTCCACCGCCGGAAACATCGTAATTGGTTCGGAGATACTGCCGCCGCCTTCAATAACTACTGTTTTTTCTCCGTAGGCACGGAGCATATTATTTTCCGGAAAAGCATTTTCCTGCAAATCATCAGAATAAATGGAATACGCCTCAGGAATTGTTCCCCTGCCCTTCACCGTAACATTCCATATTCCGGGCTGGAGTTTAAAGGTTGCCGAAGCCGCACCGGCGGGAAAAGTCTGGGTAATGCTTGGACCGGAACCGGTTAGGGTTATGGTATAAGTTAAAGAAGCCTGTTCTTCCTGAGAAACTGCCGACCTGCCGGAACTGCCGCCTAAACGCAAGGTTAATGTTCCCTCGCCGCCCCGCCAAGGACTAAAGCAGGAAGAAAGAAAACATACCATTAGGAGAATGAATAAGCACCGAACATTTTGAAGCAATGTTTTTATACACATAAAAACCTCCGAGAGGAGCCTTTGTGAGAAATCTTTATAGGTAGAAATTTTACCATAGGAACGAGTATTTGTATACTATCCCAAGGATAGTTTTTTGTTAATTTCATCATTTTTTAACGTGCTTCTTTTTCTCTTTTTCTTAACCTATTTACCATACAATTTCTGTTATTTTTTAATATTGCTGTTATTCCTGAATTTTCTTCCTCTGCAAAGAAATGTTCTATAATGATAAATAGAAAAGATAGTGACGCCGCAAAGCGGTGTCATTCGATTTGTATCAGTCGCTTATGCGGCCTAAATAAGGAGATAAAAATGTCAAAAAGCGTCAGCCCTGTCATATTAAACCATTTAATTCAATTTCAACGTGATGAAATTACAGGAAGTGTACTCTATCACATTATTGCCGCGAAACAAAAAGATGAGGAGAACCGATACGTTCTTGTGAAAATCGCAAATGCGGAACGCAGTCATTATGAAAAGTGGAAAGACTATACCGGGAAAGACGCAAAACCGCGTGTTTTCAAAATCTTTTTATTTAGAATTATAAGTTTTTTGTTAGGTTATACCTTTACGATCAAATACATGTACCAAGCCGAAAAAATCGGCATACAGGGATTAAATGCCATCGAGAAAGAAGTCCCGGAGGCGAGGGCAATTCTCGCCGATGAAAGAGAACACGAAAATCGTCTCATGGAGCTGCTCGATGAAGAGCGGCTCCATTATGTCGGTGCCATGGTGTTTGGTTTGAATGATGCTCTGGTGGAACTTACCGGGACGCTGGCGGGTTTAACCTTTGCGCTTGAGTCTACACATCTTGTCGCGCTTTCAGGTATTATCATCGGTATTTCAGCAACGCTGTCTACGGCAGCTTCTAATTATTTGGTAGCAAAGTTCACCATGAACAAGAAGGCGTTGATATCATGTGTATATACTGGAGCCGCATATTTTATTACTATGGCGTTGATGCTTATTCCCTATCTCCTCTTGCCTAATTCTATGTATATCACCGCTTGTGCTGTTATGCTGAGCATCGCCATCCTCATCATTTTGTTGTTTAGTTATTATATTTCTGTTGCTCAAAGTCTGCCTTTCCTCAAACGATTCGGAGAAATGGTATTGGTCAGCTTGGGGGTAGCGTTTATCTCGTTTATTATTGGTTTAGCCGCAAAAAAATTTATCGGGATTGATGTGTAGACAATATGAAGTGTCTCCTG
>DBDH01000043.1:18098-37165 GCA_002293455.1 Treponema sp. UBA937 | reverse complement strand
AACTAACCGAGTTTTGCAACAAGTTCAGTTATTCGGAGTTCTTGTTGCAAAATCGTCATACTATGCCGATCGGGGCCGCAATGGAAATTTTTTTAAAATTCTTGACATTACGTAATTTACGTATTATCTTAATGTTGGAGTTTGTTAGGTGAAACGAAAGGACCGGATAAAAATGCTTGAAAAAGCAGGTTACAGGCTGGATAGAACAGGTGATCATGCGGTCTACGAGAAGCCAGGAAACCGTCCGGTTCAAATTCCGAATCATCGAGAAATAAACGAATATACAGCCAAGGCTATTTTAAAAGCCGCCGGCATTGAATAGGAGATGCATGTGGAATATGTCTATCCTGCAATCTTTCATAAAAATGAAGATGGAACTTATACGGTAACATATCCCAATTTACCGGGCTGCATTAGTGAAGGGAAAACCTTGGGGAACGCTTTTTTTATGGCGCAGTCGGCTTTAAAGCAATGGATAAGTTATCTGACAGATAAAAAAATGGAATTACCTGCGCCGTCGTCATTGGAGGATATAAAAAAAACGTCTGATGATGAATTAGTCAATTTTATCTGTGCCGATGTAAAAGATTCACGGGCAGTTAAACGAACAGTGAGTATCCCGAAATGGATGGATGACAAAGCTGTCCAGTCTGGATTGAGTCTGTCCAGAGTATTACAGGACGCATTATTTGAGAAACTGGCATAAAAAGGAGTTTCGGGAATGCGCTTGGTTTCTGGACAGTTCTCTGCGATCGTGCATTTTGCACGTTGAATATCGTTCGGATTACCTTGACCAATCCCCCCGAATTTTCTATACTTGCAGTCCTAGAGTGGTTTTAACTGTTTGTCAATTTTGTTTTAGTTTTCATGGCCTTTTGGCGTCATAAAATGAAACAAGAACCTTTATTCGTGTTGAGGGTTTAATACCTTCTGCACGCTCACGCGTGCGAGCCTTGGGGTGTTCTTAAAATCTCGAAGTGGATTAAATGGGTATTAAACCCGAATACAACCACCAAAGCAGAACCAACAAACTCCGCCGATGCGCAGCATCGAGCTCTGCGGCGGAGTTTTTGATTATAGATAAAAAGGAGTTTTTCTCATGAAACGTACTTATCAGCCCAGTAAAGTAAAGCGTAATCGCAAGTTTGGATTTCGGGCCCGAATGAAAACCAAAGGAGGCCGTTTGGTATTAAAACGGCGGAGAGCCAAGGGGCGGGCTAAACTCAGCGTTTCTGATGAAAAGAAACCTTATTAAACGGAGTTGAATCTGTCTTTCCGGTTTAGACGGGCGGAGAGATTAAAGGGAAGGGTAGAGATTAAGCAGGTATTCGCACGGGGCCGGGTTGTCTCATGTCCCGGCGCGAAACTGTTTGTTCTGAAAAATGAGCTGCCGGTTAATCGTATTGTTTTTACGTTGAGCAGAAAATATGGAAACGCGGTGCAAAGAAATTATGCCCGCAGGCTTAGCCGTGAAGCGTATCGGTTTATTCGGGACAATCTTTGTACCGGTTATGATTTGGTGTTGTTGGTTTATCCCGGAAAGGATTCATTGCCTCTCCGTGCCGGGCAGCTGCGTGTGCTTTTTTCAAAAATGAATATGTTAATGGAAGTAACGTGATGTCACCTTTAAAGAGCCTTATGCTTCTGCTTATTAGGTTCTATCAAGAAGCCATATCGCCTCATTTCCCCGCAAGCTGCAGATACTTTCCGACTTGTTCCGCTTATGCTTACGAAGCGTTTCAAAAGTATGGGTTTTTAAAAGGTTTATATCTCGCGGCAAAGAGAATCCTACGGTGCCATCCGTTCCATCCGGGAGGATACGATCCGGTGCCGTAATTGAGATTGTTAATTTTTTTAGCAATTTCTTCGTTATGTATTATTGAGGAGTTACATGGAAAAGAATACCATATTGGCCATAGTTCTTTCGGTTCTTGTTGTTGTAGGATGGACCATCGTACAAGGAATCTTTTTTCCGCCCGAAACGGCGCCCGCGGCACCTGCCGCGCTTACCGCTGATCAGCCGGTAAGCCAGGAAAGCGGTTCAACATTAAGCGCCGCTTCCGGAAACGCCGGACCGGCAGTTGTCAATCAGCTTGCTGTGGAAACTTTTACCGAAACGGCGGCCGGTTCTGAAAGTTTGGCTGAAGAGCATGTCACGATGGATACCGCTCTTGTGAAGGTGGTTTTTTCCAATAAAGGCGGAGACATCATCTCTTACAAATTAAAGGAACATACCGATCAAGATACGTTTGTTGAAATGGTTCTTCCCGGCACTGCCGAGCCTCATGCCTTTTCCCTCACTTTTGGCGCTTACGATGCCCAGCCGGTTCAGGCTTTGTTTCAGGTCAACCGCGTTTCCGACACCGTTATTGAGTTCGCCAAGGATTTTAGTATCACTACTGCCGGCGGAGAAGCCGGACAGTTCCGTTTGACGAAACGGTACGAGTTCATCCCCGAAGAATATCTTTTTCAATTTTCTGTGACGATAGACGGCGGATCGTTTATTCCTCAATTGGCCGCTTCCAATGCTGCGTATACGCTTGGATTCGGTCCTCAGATTGGGCCTGCTTTTGAAAAACTCGATCAGCGTTACGAATACCGTCATTATCTGACTTATCGGGATAGTAAGCGGAGACAAGAAAATGTGAATGGTGTTAAAACTATTGATTACGATACAAGATGGGCGGCAATTGCGGGAAAATACTTTACGGTTATCGCTTTGCCGGATAATGTTCCCGTAACGTATACTTTTTCAACGCAGGCCGAACCCGGTTTGCCCGCCGCGTCCAGACTTTACATGACCAGAGCCGCTTTATCGGGATCGAAAACGATAGACACTTACTATTTCTACATCGGCCCCAAAAATCAAAAAGATTTGGCTATTTATGACAATGCCGATAATTATTTTAAGCTGAAGGATACCCGGATAAACGCCGTAGCTTCCACGAGCGGATTTTTGGCTCCTTTGGAAAATGTGCTGAAATGGCTTCTTCAACTTTTCCAAAGGATTGTTCGTAATTGGGGCGTGGCAATTATTCTATTGACGCTTTTTGTTAAAATTATTTTCTTCCCTCTTACAAAGAAAAGTTCCGAAACAACGCTGCGGATGCAGGCTTTAAGTCCTAAAATCAAGGAATTGCAGGATAAATATAAAGATAATCCGCAGAAACTGAATGCCGAAATGGCGGCATTGTATAAAAAAGAAGGAGCGAACCCTATCGCGGGCTGTCTCCCTATGCTTTTGCAGCTGCCGATTTTCCTGGCGATGTATAATCTTTTTAACAATCATTTTGATCTGCGCGGAGCAATGTTCATTCCCGGCTGGATTCCCGATCTTTCCCGTCCTGAATCCGTCTGGAATTTCGCGCCGTTCAGGGTTCCGATTCTTGGATGGAGCGATATAAGGCTGCTGCCCTTTATCTATGTGGCTTCCCAGCTTCTTTACGGGAAAATCACGCAGACGCCGGACCAGAAGGGCAATACGCAGATGAAGATGATGTTGTATGTTATGCCGATAGTGTTTTTCTTCATTCTGTATGATGTTCCGTCAGGGCTTTTGGTTTACTGGATTATGTCCAACGTCTTAACGCTGTTTCAGCAGCTTGCGATTAACAAGTATCTGGCAAAACGGAAGGCCGCTATGGCAAGTGAAAATCCGGAGCCGGTAATTGCCCCGAGGAAAAAGAAAAGATAGCCCGATGCCTCCGGATGATCCGTTGTCCGGGGCTGTTTTGTGAATATGTAAAAAATCGCCGAATAATTGCGGTGTGATGACATTAATTTAAAAATATTTCGGCATGTGTTTGTGCAATTTCTTTCGCGAGGAGCGAGTGTATGATATATGAATTTGAAGGCCGAACGGAAAAAGAGGCCATCGACAGGGCGGCTGAAGAACTGGGTCTTGAAAGGGACAGCTTTGATGTTGAAATCCTGGAAGCCCACAAATCAGGATTATTCAAAAAGGGTTTTGTAAAGATCAAGGTTTATACCGATAAACCGGTAACGCTGAATCCTAAAAAGAAAACGGCAGATTATGCGGAATATTCCGACGATGATGAAGAATCTTTCCGGCAGGAACCGCGCGGTCAGCCTGTGTTTGGCGATCCTCTGCCAAAAAATCAATTTGAGGGAAACCTGATTGAATTTATGGAAGGACTCCTGGAACACATGAATTATCCCGGAAAAGTATCGGTTCAATTTCGGGAAGACCGGAAAATTGGGCTCAAAATTGATTCCGAATATTCTTCCATTTTGATTGGCAAAAAGGGGAAAAACCTTGACGCTCTCCAGCTTCTGGCAAATATTTATGCCGGAAAAAATGGAGACGAAAACATACGGGTAATTCTGGACAGTGAAAATTACCGCATCCGCCGGGAGGAAAACCTTGTCCGAATGGCTTATAACATTGCGGACAAAGTCAGGGAAACCCGCGGATCGATTCTCCTTGAGCCCATGAATCCCTTTGACCGGCGTTTAATCCATACCACTCTTAATGATATTTCGGATATTGAGACCAAGAGTGAAGGTGAAGGGCTTTACAAACAGGTCCGCGTTTTTTACCGCGGCGGCGGACGTTAATCCGCAAGCGACAAGAAGTTAATACAAAGGACTGCCTAATCTCAAAGGCGGTCCTTTTTTCTTCGCGCTGCCGTTTTTCGGATTCAGAATTGCCGGATGAAAAAATCTGAATGGGCGAAACAAAAACATGGCTTCCGGTGTTTTAGTACCGTATAGGGGAATGCTGATATGAAGAAAATGTTTGAAAAGCGGGCGGACGGTACCCGGTTTATTTTAATCGTGTTGTTTATTGCTCTGTGTTCAGGAACCGTCCTTTACGCCAATGAACTGGAAACTCTGATCGGAGCGGAACGGGCGGCGCTTCTCATCGGCGGCGCGTCAGTCAATGAAATACAAACGCAGTCAAAAAATCTTCTGCCTCTTCTTGTCCCCAATATGCCTGGCGTGCGGAATGTCATTCAATCTGTACAAAATAGTTTCGATCCGAATGTTATGGTGGAAAGCCTCTATCTTTATAAAAAACCTGCGGAAGCGAATCAAGGGGCGTGGACAGAGGACGAAAAAACAGCGCTTTACAATTATTCTTTGGCGTTAAGTTCTTTGTCGGGCATTCAATATTACTCAAGCAGCCGGAAAACCATGCGGACTTTTTATGAAACGTCCATGATCATCGATAATCCTGAAAATAAAAATCCCAAGCCCGATCCTGTGTATCAAATTCCGCCAAGAGAATTGATTTTGTACGCCAGGCAAAAAGATCTCACGTTTGGTGATAATGTGTATCAATATACGTATCGTATGGAAGATGAGTATCTGGTCTTCATCCAGGAAAATCTTACCAACATGAACGCGGGAATTATTCCGGCAGTACGAAAAAACAAACTCCGTTCGGCGGTCGTTGTCATTGACGCGGACGAATATTTCCTCATTTACGTGGCTTCCATGGCCGACACTATCGTGTTTCCGGGAATAAGCCAGCGTATAGGAAACTCATTTTCAACCAGAGCGGAAGCGATTCTCCATTGGTTTACCGGCCAGGCCGATCAAGCGTTTGAATTTGCGGGTGAAAATCAATAAAATAAACACAGAGGAGCACATTATGACGATCAATGCGTTGTTGGAAAGATTTAAGACTCCGGAGGCTGCCGGAATTTTTGAAAACCTTTACGGGCTAGAACAAGTTGATGCCGCCCGAAAACGATATGAAGCCTTGACAGAAGGATTGATGAAAGGTTTTCCAGGTTCCCATGATGATGTCTATGTTTTTACCGCTGCTGGCCGGACCGAACTTTGCGGAAATCATACGGATCATAATTTCGGCAAGGTTTTGGCCGCTTCAATTCAAATGGACGCGGCTGCCGTCGTCGTTCCCAGAAACGATAAAAAAGTGATTTTCCGGTCCACAGGCTATCCCGATGTGGAAGTGGACCTCAACGATCTTTCCCTAGTTGAAGCGGAAAAGGGAACCACGGAAGCGCTTGTCCGCGGCATTGCCGCCGAACTGAACGCGAGAGGAACCGCTGCCGGCGGATTTACCGCTAATGCCGCGTCTACCGTGCTTGGGGGTTCCGGGCTTTCGTCATCGGCGGCGGTGGAAGTTCTGTTTGGGAAAATCTTCGACTGCCTTTACGGCGGCGGAAAAAGAAGCGCTCTTGAGATTGCGCAAATTGGGCAAAAAGCGGAAAATGTGTATTTCGGGAAACCATCCGGATTGATGGACCAGACAGCCTGTGCGAGCGGCGGCGCCGTTGCTATCGATTTTGGAAATCCCGGCGATCCAAAGGTAACACAGATTAATGTTGATTTGGAAGCGGAAGGTTATGCGCTTTGCGTGGTGGATACCAAGGGAAGCCATGCTGATTTAACCCCGGATTACGCGGCAATTCCCGCTGAAATGAAAGCGGTTGCCGCCCATTTTGGAAAAAGCTGCCTTCGGGAAATCAGCTTGCAGACGCTTCTTCCCGCGGTGAAAGAACTTCGGGAAAAACTTGGCGATAGAGCGGTGTTAAGGGCGATTCACTTTTTCAATGAAAATGACCGAGTTGACGCGATGCTCGCAGCTCTCGAAAAACTTGATGCCGTAAAATCCTCCGCAGAAAAAACGTCTGTTATTAATCATTATTTCGATATTGTAAATGCGTCTGGGGATTCTTCCTGGGAACTTCTGCAAAATGTATATTCCCCAAAAAGAGCCAATGAACAGGGAATTCCTTTAGCCTTGGCAATGACCCGGAATTTCTTGCGGAACGAAGGCGCCTGCCGCGTGCATGGCGGCGGTTTTGCCGGAACCATTCAGGCGTATATTCCCGCGTCCCGTCTCGCCGAATATAAAACACTTATGGGAAGCGTGTTCGGAGAGAATTCGGTAACGCCTCTCCGTATACGTCCTGTGGGGGCCGCGGAATTGAAGTTTTAGCAATTGTTAAAAAGGGCTAAACATGTTTAAACCCACTTATAGCATTAATGAAAGTATTGTGAACCTTGTAGGATACATTGCCGAACAAATTGGAAAGGTGCGGGGAAAAAGTTCTGATGCTCATCCTTAATGAAATCCAGTGAGCCTCAGCAAAACTAACCCGAACCGTAGGTTCGCGGTTTTTGCAAGAGGCTCAATGGTATAAAATTTTTGCCTGGCTTCCCGTTGAAACTATCGTGTATGTGAATCAGGCGGATACTGAACCGTGCTGAAAAAACCGCGGATTCGACAAAATTCATAGAATTTATGCTAAGGTTTATCGCGAAGACACTGTCTGAACATCGAAATAGAAAAATTACCGAATTACTTACCGAAAAATTATCCAAAACCGAATTAGCGTTCTTGCATAGCATTATTGGATTTCTGGAAAGTAATGGGGAAATCGATAATTACCGGGCGCAGCCAAAGCCCGTACATATCGATTAAACGTTCTATAAGGGTTTTATCGCAATTAAGAAATGCAAAAAAGTTCAAAATCTTCTATACTCAAAGTATGTGGGATTTTTTTGAGCTTAAAAATAATCAATGGTACCGTTGGGATTTAAACGGTGCGTCCGCGTTTCTCCAAAAGGTGGAAGACGCCTGGTATGTGCAATTTAATCAGATACCGTTTCGGGATTTGAACGATGAGTTTGGCGGACCTTATCCTGTTGACGCGCCGGCAGCGGAAAACGGGGCAATTTCCTTTATTGTTGGAAAAGGGAAAGATGCCGCACTGCGGCCTTATCTGAGCGAAATTCCGTACCTTGTAACGGTTCCGGATGAGATACGGATTATGCCCGGAGCTAAAATCCGTTTTGATGTTATGCTGCCGCCCTTCCTTCGTTTTGAGGTATCCGCACATGAGCCGCCGATTGCGGAAGCAATGCCTTTTGTGTTGTCCCGAACCTGGTTTGGCGACACTAGCGACGGAATACTTTGTCATTCTTTGCCGTCGCTTTTAGTTCCCCGCTATGATGGGAACAGTATTTCGCTGTCAAATGCCGAGGATGCGGCTGTCAAAATGGAGCCCAATACTCAATCTTTCATTCATTGCGAACTATCGCTTCATAATACTTCAAGAACTCCGATAGACTTCAATCAGGCTGTTATCGATACGGACATGCTGAATGTTTATGAAAAAGACGGAAGACTGGTAACCGATGAAATAGTATTAGATAGTCTGAATGATGGAACCTTTAGAATGGGCATTCATCATGGGCAGAAAAAAAGATACAAAAAGCTGAGCAGCAGCGTTAATGGCTGTAAAAGCGAAGTACTCCTCCAAAGAGGGGTAGAATTCGTCAAAAACATGACCAGCATTTAGGCGAGAAATCGCAAGGCGCACACGCCAAGCCTCAGCAAAACTAACCCGAACCGTAGGTTCGCGGTTTTTGCAAGAGGCTATATATATAGCGTAATTTATAAGGAGTTAAAAAATGAATATGAGTGGAATCTTGAATATTTTTACGAGTTTTTTCGAAGGTTTTAAATCACCTGGGTTTTTCGAAAATCTTGTGAGTGCAGTTATTATTTCAGTTTGCATCATCGTTGTGTTCAATTTGATCCGGTTTTGTGTCGGAAAAGCGATGAATGGTCATTTTACGCAAAAGACTATTCTGACGGTAAAAAGGCTCATCCATTATGTGGGCTTTATTATTGTTTTGTTTTTTGTGTTTAAACGATTAGGAATTAATGTAAACGCTTTGCTTGGCGCCGCCGGAATTGCCGGAGTTGCTATCGGCTTTGCGGCTCAGACTTCGTTTTCTAACATCATTTCAGGCTTCTTTCTTTTGCTGGAAAAACATTTTCTAGTGGGAGATGCCATTGAAGTTGACGGTTCTTCGGGAGTTGTTCAATCCGTCGATTTGCTTTCGATAAAGCTTCAGACTTATGACAATCGGTATATCAGGATTCCAAATGAAACGTTAATCAAAACAAATGTCATAAATGTTTCCCGTTTTCCTATCAGACGTATGGATATTTTTATCACTCTGCCGTATAAAGAAGATATAGAACACGTTAAAAAGGTTTTTGATGACATAGTCAGACATAACATTTATGTTCTGGATAATCCACAGCCTCTATTTATTATCGATAAATTTGATGGATGCGGCGTCAATCTTATGTTTGGGCTCTGGTTTAAAAAAGAAGATTTCACGGATTTAAAAAACAGCTTTTTTATGACATTAAAAACAAGATTTGAAGCCGAAAGTATTGATTTACCTTACAATAAGCTAGATATTGTAACCAGCGGGGAAAAGGAAAACGTTGCGCTGCCCCCAAAAGCTGAAGGAGAACATTGATGAGCGACCAAGAACCTCAAGGAAATTCCCCCCGAGAACCTGAAAATCAGGGGCCTGAATTTCCTTTTGGAAGCGGAAGGACTCCTGACCCGAATAAAAATCCTTTTTTTAGAAGCTGGAGATTTTCCATCGTCTATATTCTGATTTTTCTTGTTGGTCTCGGAGTCTTTAATTATTTTTTTCTGACAAAAGAACAAAACACGATAGATTATTCCGAATTCAAAAACCGGATAAGTTCCGGACAGATTAAACGTGTTGAAATAAGTGATGCTTATTTTACCGGCTTTCTCACCGAGGAAAAACCGGCAGCCTCTCCGCCGCCTGTATTCCCTTGGCTTGCCCGGACAACAAAGACCGGTGAAGGACCGGTAAAAACCGTTGCTATTTACGATCCTGATCTTATCAAATTGATGGATGAGCACCAGGTTTCGTATTATGCCATGTCGCAGGAAGGCGGCGGAATCATCAGTTTGATTTTAAGCTGGGTAATTCCCATCGGTTTAATTGTATTGATGTACCGTTTTCTGTTTCGCCGCTTGGGAAACATGGGCGGCAACATTCTCTCTATCGGGCAGAACAAAACCGCGGTTGTCGCGGAAGGCGATATAAAAACCAAATTTGCCGATGTCGCCGGCGTGGAAGAGGCAAAAAACGAACTGGTTGAAGTCGTGGATTTTCTCAAAAATCCCAAGAAATATACCGAAATCGGCGGAAGGATTCCGAAAGGCGTTCTTCTCGTCGGGCCTCCCGGAACGGGGAAAACGCTTCTCGCGCGGGCCGTTGCCGGTGAAGCCGGAGTTGTGTTTTTCAGGATGAGCGGCGCCGAGTTTGTGGAAATGTTCGTCGGAGTCGGAGCCGCGAGGGTCCGCGATCTGTTTAAGCAGGCACGGGACAAAGCGCCCTGTATCATTTTTATTGACGAGTTAGATGCTATCGGAAAAAGCAGAATCAACAACATAGCGGGCGGCAACGATGAACGGGAACAGACCTTGAATCAGCTTCTTGTAGAAATGGACGGCTTTGACGGCGCGTCGGGGCTTATCATTGTAGCCGCTACCAACCGGCCCGATGTGCTCGATCCCGCTTTGCTCCGGCCCGGCCGTTTCGACCGCCAGGTTCTTGTTGACAAACCCGATTTGACCGGCCGCGAAGCAATCTTAAAGATTCATTCCCGCAATGTTAAACTCGCTCCCGATGTCGATTTAAAATCCGCGGCGCGGGGAACTCCCGGATTTGTCGGCGCGGATTTGGCAAACGTCGTGAATGAAGCGGCTCTGCTTGCGGTTCGGGCGGGCCGGAGGATGGTTACCCAAAAAGACTTGGACAACGCCATCGAAAAATCCGTTATCGGGCTGGAAAAGAAAAGCCGCATCATTTCGGAAGAAGAACGGAACATTGTTGCCGTCCACGAAACCGGACACGCCCTCGTTTCTCATTTTACTCCGGGTACCGATCCTGTGCAGAAAATATCGATTATTCCCACCGGCCTCAGCGCTTTGGGTTATACGCTTCACAGACCGACCGAAGACCGCTATCTGAAAACCGAAGACGAACTGCTTGCCGAGGTTGATGTTCTTTTGGGCGGAAGGGCTGCCGAAGAAATTGTACTAAAGAAAGTATCAACAGGCGCGTCCAACGATTTAATGCGGGCGACCGATATTATCCGCAGTATGATTGTCGATTACGGCATGAGTTCCCGCTTCAAAAATGTTGCCTTAACAAAACGGGCCAATGGCGAACCGTCTCTAACCCGTGAATATTCCGAAGCAACCCAGCAGTACATTGACGATGAAATCGCGTCGATGATTGATGCCCGGTATAATCAGGTGAAAACGCTTCTTGAAGAGAAGCATGATTTCCTCAGTCAAGTTTCCCAAGTCCTTTTGGAAAAAGAAACGCTCAATGATAAAGAGTTCCGGGATATGCTTGGAGAGAAATTGTAGTCTTAGAACATTTGAATACCGAAAGGAATATGACGCAATGCATGAAATAATCGTTTTTCATGCATTGCGGTATCTTTCATGTTACTTTAAACACACCGCTTCAACCAAATTCAGTTGATTTTCCCGTACGGAAATATTTTCAAAGCGTTCCTGGTAAAGAAGATTATGCCGCTGGTCATAATAATAAACCGTAAAGGAATGAACACCTGGATCAAGGTTGATTCCGCCGACAAGGGCTTTTCCCGGAAAATAGTGGGAAAGCCGAATGTCCGCTTGTTCGCTGACTTCCGCGAAAACCTGAACGCCCGCACCTAAAATTCCCAACAGCATTGATGATTGACGGTCATTACTTTTATCCGATGCGGTATTAAGGGCTGTTGCTGTTGTGGTTTTTGCGACGGAACGAATAATCGATCTTAAATAAATAGCACTTTGATTCATTTTAAACGTTTCTTTGGCAACAAGATCAATATCTTCAATAAGTTCCAGCTCAAACCGTTCTCCCGTATCCATCTGTACTTCTGTAAAAGAAATAAGCGACGGACGGGAATGCATTACAGGCAGGGCAATTTTAAGATAATTTTCAGTAATCAATAAAGGTATTCTCATCGTTTCTTCAACCTTAACCGGTGAAAATCCGTTAAAGCTGATAACATTCAATCGTGCTTTGCCTTTCGGAATTTCCGTTTCTTTATCAATTGAAGATGGAAGAGGGAAAGGATATATGACAGGCTGATTAGCAAAGGCAAGTTTTAAAAAGTCCCGGTCAATTCTGACATCATCCCAAAGACCTTCACCGCGGTAAAAGATCATACTCATATACCTTGCGAGAGCGGAATCTGTAAACGTTACCGTTGCTGCCTCCGGATCGTAAGGTATATCTATTTCGCGTTCAAGCATCGAACGTTGAAGATTGGTTATCATCGTTCCATATTTTGTAGACAAAGCTCTGAGTTTATTATTGATACGGCGGATTTCTACGAGAGCGCCTTCCAGATTTCCCCGGTGATAATAATTCAGTGAATTAAAAACATTGATATAAATATCTTCATAATCTTCACCGGCATATTCCAGCGTATTATCATTTAGTAAATAGGAACCTATGTCTCTCGTAATGCTTCTTGTAAAAGCCGCTTCAATAGCGCGTTCGCCGCTTTGCAAATGATCTGCCGATCTGCCGTAATCTTTCGTGTAATGAGTCAGCATTCCCATGTCAAGATGAATCAGCACTTCATCGGTTTCTTTGTTGTATAAATCTTTCTGAGATTCCAACTCCTGCACACCCTGTGCAAAATCCCCGCGCAAAACGGCTTCATCCGCCCTGTCGTAGCGGCTGACCGACGCGCAGGAAATCAAGAAAATACTTAATAAACAAGATCCACAAAAATATTTAACAAATGTTGCCATATGATGACAATGCTTCAATTAAAATTTAACCGAAGGTCTGGTAATAACCTTTTTGATACTGTCATTTTCGCCCATCCATACCCGGCGGTTGCTTTCAATATCTGTCAATTCGGCATACACAAAATAGGTTCTGACTGCCTGGTTTCCGGCCTGGTCCACAATGGTTTTTACCGATCCTGTCAAGAAGAAATCGGCGCCGGTTTCATTCGCGTATTCTGTTACAGTATCGTCGCTTGCCCATGACTGTTGATCCGCCCTTTCCTCACGGATTTCACCCCGCTCGGAACTGGAAGCGACAAAATCCGCGAGTCCGCTGTTTACAATGGCAACCTCCATTCTCCTGCTGATAATGGAAGTATCAATATGTTCATCGCTGTCATTTCTGAACGATCCCACAATAATAACCGGCAAATCGCCTCTTCTGGACGCGGCCTGGGCAATCCGCGGAGAATTTAAGCATTCGTCTACAAGGGTTTCGCAAACAATTCTGACGTCTGTATCATTCCAGTAACCGCTTAAATCGATCTGTGTGTTCGCATCAACCCTTGCAACCGGAGCAGACGGAGTTGACCCGCAGGACGAAAAAACAAGACAAAGCATTACTAATGCAGCCAGTAAAATAAACCGATTTTTCATATATATTCCTCCACGATAAGCCTATTTCAAAGTTAACAATGTAATCACCATAAGTACTATATTATGCGATATATTGCCTGTCAAGAACATTCTGTATCAAATATTTGTATTGATGAAATCCATACCCGCATTTTCTCCTATCTCATACTGTCTATTCAACAATAGTATAGCATATTTTTAAAAAAAACTAAAAAAAACGGTTAGTATTTCAAATAATATAAAGTTTACAAAAATCTTTTTGCCTCATTCTGGTATAAATCAAATTAAAACAATGATTTTTCTTACATCTTTACAATTCCGGTTCCTATATGCAACAAAATTATGAAAGTATGTAATATTTTTTGATGGACAAATCGTATATTTGCGTATAAGCTTGAAAATAAAACGTTTTATGAGCTGTCGCAGAACCGGAGTTTTGGCATTACCTCTTGTGCTAAGAAACTGTCAGAACAAGTATTTCAACCGGCAAGCGGTCTGCCTTTTTAGACAGAGCCAACTCTCATAATTATTGGAGTATCTATGATTCAAAAAACCGCTAAAAGTCTCGTGATTACCGGCGTTATTCTGATGATCTTTTCGTTTTTGGGCTGCGCGTCAACAATAATATACGACAAAACGGTGCCGGAAGACATGATGGCTGTACTGTCAATTCCTAATTTTGTAACTGTTACAAGCTACGACGGTGCTGAAGTGAACTGGACGCCGGGAGGGATGAATTTTTTCAATATGAAAGTATATATTCCCGCCGGCGATCATGCCATATTTATTAAATATAACGACCGTATCATTCCGATTCAGGACAATACGGCTGAGCATTTGTATGAATTCGAGGCGGGTATCATGTATGAGTTTCGCTCAAGCGGGTTTGATACAGATGCGTTTATCTATTTGCAAAGATCCAAGATATAAATAGCAGGGGAAGTGTTGTGAAACTCATAAAGTATCAGTGTTTTTTTGCGGTATTGGCGGCATTGCTGTTATCCTGTGCCGGGTTCGGCGGCAGCGTGGCCGATTCTCAATCATTTGCGGCTATAGACTCCGCCGTATATAATGGCGGATATGATGAAGCCATCGAGACATTGGAAACTGACAAGGCCGGTCTTTATAACGAAAAGGCGCTCATTCTGTACAAACTGGATTCCGGCCTGCTGAATCATTACGCGGGAAATTACGGTGATTCTATCGGGCATTTACAGGAAGCTGAACGTCTTATAGAGGATGCGTATACCAAAAGTATTTCTCAAAGAGAGACGGCGGGGTTTGGCGGCGAAAACATTCTTGATTATGAAAGCGAAGATTTTGAGGATATATATATCAACGTGTTTAATGCTTTGAATTATTATCATCAAAATCAATTGGAAGACGCCATTGTCGAAATCAGGCGGATGAATAATAAGCTGGATTTTTTTCAAACAAAGTATAGAGCCAGCAGCAGGGAAGAGCGGGCGCAGGTAGAGAGAGGCGGAAATGCCGCATACGTTTCTTCAAAATTTTCCAATTCCGCATTGGGACGGTATCTTGGCGTATTGTTTCATCGTGCAAACGGTAATCAAGACAGCGTGAGAATTGATTATAACTGGCTGACAGCCGCTTTTAACAATGCTCCGGAAATATACGATTTTCCGCTTCCCTCTTCTGCCGAAGAAGAACTTGCGGTTCCCGCCGGAAAAGCGCGGCTTAATGTTATTGCTTTCAGCGGGCTTGCTCCTGTTAAGAAAGCGGACTTGATGAAATATCCTACTTACGAAAATCAATCTATTGAATTGGCGCTTCCGGTTTTGGAGAGCCGTCCGTCGGCGGTCAGCCGTATCGAAGCTGTGTTTGATGACGGCAAAACCATAGAACTTGAAAAATTGGAACATATCGAGGCTGTGTACCGTGAGACTTACCAGGTGAAATTACATAATGTAACCTTGGTTAGAACCGCGCTGCGTGCTTCTATTATGGGAACAGGAAAAGATCTTAGCAGAGTTGATATTCGTTCATCGCATTATTTCCCTGCCTGGGCTTTTGTTAACGGCATCAACCTTGATCCCGGTGTTTATTCATTTACCGTGCATTACTATGACGCGGGCGGACAGATAATCCATTCGGCTGCACATGATAACTTTGAGGTAAAAGAAGGAACCCTGAATCTGGCGGAGACATACTGTTTTAAGTAACGATACAGGCCCGCAGCCCGCAAGAAAGACAACGTAGTCTTACATCAGCCCGCGCGGGCTCTTGACCGGGTCAGGCCGTCGGAAGCTTCTCTATAATTCGGGTTGAGGTTGACCGCTCTTTGATAGGCTTCAACGGCCGGAAGATAATCGCCCAGATTTTCCCGCACAGTACCCAGCCGGTACCACCAAAGAGGCAGATTCGGTTCCAGCCGGACCGCGGCGGTGTAGGCTATGTCCGCGCGGTAATAGTGATTCCGGAGACGGTAAATCTCTCCCATAAAGAAATACGCTACAGAAACACGGTCGCCCTGAGGCGCGGAATCAACATATCTTTGCATATACGCAAGGGATTGGTTATAATCATCCAAATAAAACGATGCTTCCCCCATGATTTCTATAATGCGGTAATCATTTGGATCTATCTGAAGTCCCCGCTGCCCCCAGTCCAGAACATCCTGATATTTTTGTTGGCGCTGGAGGGTCCAGGTAAGAACGGTATAGGAATCCATGCTCGCGGTATTTTGGTTAATTTCGTTCAAACATATTCTTGCAGCCTCATTATAATAGACAGAGGCTTCATCCATTCTGTTTTGGGCTTCCAGGTCCCGTCCGACACGATAATTCCGAAGAGCGTCGGGTCTTGTCTGTGAAAAAACGGGGAAAATACAAACGAGTATTAATACGCCTGCTAAAAAAATACGAAACCGGATTGTCATAAAAAATATTATAGCGTAAAACGATGTTTTTTTCAAAGTACCCAAGGCAGCGGATGTATCGTTGCTTCCCCATAGATTTATGGATAAATATGGGGTAGAATAAGAGATCGGTGAGTTTCTTGCAAAAACTGGAGTTTTGCAATTTCTTGCAGTTTAAAGAATTGTTTACATTATGAGGAGGGTTTTATTGTGGCAAAGATACATAAGGTGTTGGCCGCGTTTGCTGAGAGAAAAGGTATTACCCTGAATCAGGGTAGTGATGTGATCTATTTAAAACAGAATGATATTCCTGTGAGCATCTATTATGATGCCGGTTCTTATGGTTATACAATTGGAGGAGTTGGCGCTGCATTTATTGTCAGTGTTCCTTTGGAAGCCGATCAATGGGATAAAGAAAAAGCTAAGGTCCTCAAAGAAGCCATGAAGAAAACGGCTGTCGTTGTTTTTATAAAGGCAAAGAATGTCCTTGAAATCCACGTAGGGAATGCTTTAAAAATGGATATAACACTTGATTTGTTGGATAAGGCGGTAATGATTCTTGGCGAACAGTTTCCGCAGCTGGGATTAATGCCTAAAAAAGACTGTTTTTTCTGCGGACAAACAGATGTTGATGACATCGTTGAAAACGGAAAAGTGTATTATCCAGCCCATGCGCGGTGTAAAAAAGAACATGCTTATCAATTGGCAAAGGAAATTGATGATAATATTCTTACCGGAAATTACGGTCCCGCGATTTTGTGCGCTCTGCTTGGGGGAATTATCGGGACCATTCCCAGCATTCTTGTGCTGATATTTGCCGATTATTTGGTCGCCTTTTTGTTTGCCCTTATCCCCATAGCGGCTTACGAAGGATACAAAAGGGGGAAGGGCATTATGTCCAAGGGAACGCCGGTCATTATCGCGCTTGTTTCTGTATTATGTACCGTTGTTTTAACCGCCGTTACTTTTTATTATCAGCTTTTCAGGGAATTTGAAGAATTTCCTTCTTTTTCCGAATTTATGATGATTGTGCTGCATCCGGAGATTTTCCCGGCTTTGGTTCTACAATTCCTTCAGGCTCTGCTTTTTACCGCGATAGGTTTTGTCATTTCGTGGAGAATTATCGGCAGGAATAATAAAGAAAAACTTGCAAGGGTAAAAGCGCTGCATGGAAGTTTGGATGAAGAGCAATCTCACAATTCTCCAGAACAATAACCGGGTCTGAATTGAATATTGCAAAATTTGTGCCATTTTTTTGACAAGTTTTGATTCCGGGTTTATCCTTTAGTGAGGACTTTTCAGAGGAGATTGCTATGGCAATTATTACTATTTCCCGTGAATTAGCGGCTATGGGCGATGAAACGGCCCTCGAGTTGGCAAAATTGCTGAACTATACTTTGGTTGACAGGGGAAGAATAGAAGCAAACATCGCTTCCTATGGTTTTAACGGTTCCCAGTTTTCCCGGTATGATGAGCGGAAACCGGGTTTTTTGGCTTCTCTTTCCAGAGGCAGGGATAATTATCTCCATTTTCTGAAAATGGCGATGTTTGCCGAAGCCTCCCGGGGAAATTGTATCATGGTCGGCCGCGGGGCAGGGGATATTTTAAAACATGTTCCCGGGGTCGTTTCCTTGTTCCTGACCGCGCCTTATGAAATCCGCGTTGAGCGGGTTAAAAGTTATTTTCATTGTGATGATAAAAGGGCAAAACAGATTATCGAGCAAAATGACCGGGATCGTGAAGGATTCCACCGGTATTTTTTTGATGCAGATTGGACCGATGCCTGCAATTATCATCTTTGTATTAACACCGGAAATTTTCATCCCATGTTGAGCGCGAAAATCGTGAAAGGCCTTTTGGATGAATATATCGATAAAGAGACCGAAGACCAGGCTTTAAAAAGGATACAAAACCTTATGCTGGCTCAGCAGGTAATTCATCATATCCTCCTGGAAAAAAACATCGCTGTCCATTTTTTGGAAGCGGAAGTATCCGAATCAAAGGTAACACTTTTTGGAGTAGTTGCTTCTCAGGCTTTAGCGGAAGCGGTTGCCTCGGCTGCTCAAGAAGTTGACTCAATCGAAGAAGTTCAGTCGGAATTGCAGGTAGTCCAGGAATACAGCATGATTCCGTAAGGATAGTAGTGAATCATGACCGATTTTGAAGAATATATCCGTCAGGGTGAACCCGGAAAGAAAGAAAAAGGGATTATCTGGCAAACGGCTGTCGGTCTGCAGCAGGTTGATGGGCTTAAGCCTTCCGCGTATCTCATTGAAACCGCAAAACTCAATATTGAAGGCGATATTACTCTTGACGAAGTAAAAAACCGTATTGACGCTTACTATGAAACGCAGAGTTCCCGGCAGAGCAATGAACATGATGACCGCACGGAAGAAGCCGATAAAGTTTCCGCGAGAGCTGCGGAACTTTTATCGGAAAAGACTTTTTCATTATCGCCTGCTGAATATATTGGCATTCACCGGCGGCTTTTCAGCGGCATCTACCGGTTTGCCGGAAAAATACGCGATTACAATATTACCAAATCCGAGTGGGTGTTGGACGGCGAAACGGTGTTTTACTCTTCCGCTCCGCAGATACAGGAAACGCTTGAATATGATTTTAGGGAAGAAAAGAATTTTTCGTATAAAAACCTAACAAAGCAGGAACAAGTGCAGCATATCGTTCAATTCATTTCCGGCCTATGGCAGATTCACGCGTTTGGAGAAGGAAATACCCGTACAACAGCAGTTTTTGCCATTAAATATCTGCGGACATTCGGGTTTAAGGTTGAAAACGAGCCATTTGCCGATAACAGTTGGTATTTCCGCAACGCGCTTGTACGAGCAAACTACAGTGATCTGACAAAAAACATTCACGCTACACCGCAATATCTCATGCGTTTTTTCGGAAACCTGCTCTTTGATGAAAAAAATGTGTTGAAAAAT
>DBDH01000043.1:0-17941 GCA_002293455.1 Treponema sp. UBA937 | reverse complement strand
AAAAAGGACAGAAAAACAGTTCAGCGGGCCATTAAAAAATTGAAAGAGAAAGGCATTATTTCCCGTTTTGGTTCTAACAAAACCGGAACTTGGGTTATCTTAAAAAAGGAATCGTATCAATATGATTGATCTTTATCTGTCCAGGGATTTATTTTACCTTGCGGTATGCTGTCTTGGATTCGGCGCCGGGGCTCTCGTTTCGCTTTTTGCGTCAGACTTGACGTTGAAACAGCGGAACCGAAAAATCACATGCGCTATCCTCTGGTTTTCTGGTGCTTTAATTTCCCTCACTCTGGCAATTGTGTTTTCCAAAGGCGAAGTGTTTCTTCATAAAGATTTTTATATCGCGGGAAGCGTATTTTTTGTTTTGACCGCGGCATCGTTTCGTTTCCCGAAATATGCCGGCTTTCCCTTGATCATTATTGCCGGTTTTTTGGTGACGGTGTTTGCTTTTCTGTTTTTACGCTTCCCCTTAGCCGATGAAACTGATCCGCTCGTGTTCCGGACTGATGAATCGAAACAGGCCGCGGTGCGGATTATGCGTTCTTCCGATACCGAATCTCTCAGCGAATTTGCCTATTTTGAACTATCGAATTTGGAAGATCCGTTAAGCGTTATTGTGTATGAGTTTCACATTGATGAAGCGGTCCCTTTGGCAGGAGGGCAAGTGAGGAGTTCTCCCTTTGAAATTATCCAGAACGGCGCCCTTATCTTTTCAAACCCGATGATTTCCCGTATACCTTTCCTTCATTTTCTCAAAGATGAAAACAGAAAATTTGTTGTTAATATTCAATCGTATCAGCGTCATATGTTTGTTGAAGCATTATAGGTATCCGCCGAAGTAATTTTATGTTTTTTTCGTATTTAGGGCAAATTTATCAAAATTTCCCTTGACAGTATTTGCCAATCAGGAAAAAATGAGGTATCATCATAACATATTAAATTGGAGGAAGATAATGAAGAAATTTGCTTTTGTTCTGTTGATTCTCTTGGCAGGTTCCATGCTTTTTGTGGGATGCAAGAAAGATGAGGGCGGTGCTGCTTATCACATTGGTGTGGTTACCGGAACCGTTTCCCAGTCCGAAGATGATCTTCGCGGCGCGGAAGAACTCATTAAGCGTTACGGCAGCGTGGCTGACGGCGGAATCATTCAGCACATTACGTATCCCGATAACTTCATGGATCAGCAGGAAACAACGATCACTCAGATTGTAACCCTGGCGGATGATCCTAAAATGAAGGCTATCGTCATGAACCAGTCGGTTCCCGGCGCCGCGGAAGCCTTTAGGCGTGTAAAAGAACGCCGTCCCGACATTCTGTGTTTTGCCGGTGAAGCGCACGAAGATCCGCTCGTAATTCAGCGGTCCGCGGATTTGGCTATCAACGCCGACTTTATTTCCCGCGGCTATACCATTATCCGTGCGGCAAAGGAGCTTGGCGCCACTACTTTTGTTCATATCTCCTTCCCCAGGCACATGAGCTATGAGTCTCTCGGCCTTCGCCGTCAAATTATGGAAGAAGCCTGTAAGGATTTGGGCGTTCAGTGGGTATATGAATCCGCTCCCGACCCGACTTCCGATGTCGGACAGGCCGGCGCTCAGCAGTTCATCCTTGAACAGGCTCCCCAGTGGATTGAACGGTACGGACAGGACACCGCGTTCTTCTGTACAAATGACGCTCACACCGAGCCTCTGCTTAAGCAGCTTCTCACCTACGGCGGAATCTTTGTTGAAGCGGACCTTCCTTCTCCTTTGATGGGTTATCCCGGAGCGCTTGGCATCGATCTTTCCGCGGAAGCCGGAAACTTCCCCGCCATTCTCAAGAAAGTTGAAGACGCGGTTGTCGCTCAGGGCGGCGCCGGACGTTTTGGTACCTGGGCTTATTCCTACGGCTTTACCAATACCGCCGGTCTTGGCGAATTCGCGAAACGCATCATCGACGGCGAAGCGGAACTGGGCAGTTTGACCGATCTTTACGCGGCTTTGGGTGAATTTACTCCCGGCGCAAGGTGGAACGGCGGCAGGTACATTGATAACAATACCGGTGTCCGGTCAAACAATCATATCCTGATTTACATGGATACTTACGTTTTTGGTAAGGGATACATTCCCACTACGGAATGGGTTGTCCCTGAAAAATATTTCAACATTAAGTTCAACGCGCAATAATTTATTTCATTGTGAGAATGCGGGCAAGAGCGGTTTTGCCCGCGTGATGTTGTTATATGAGGCCGGGACATTGGGCAATTGCCTTAAACATGCCCCGGCTTTTTGTGTTTTTGACTCATTTTTTAATAGGATTTGCTGATGAATACTTCACCTCCTCTTTTGCGTTTTGATGCGGTGTCAAAAGATTATTATGGGACACCGGTTCTTTCTAACGTAACTTTCAATTTGGGCAAAGGAGAAATTCTTTGTTTGGTCGGCGAAAACGGAGCCGGCAAAACCACGCTTATGCAGATTCTTTTTGGGATGCCCGTAATTTCCGAAACAGGCGGTTACGGCGGCCAGATTTATATAAACGACGAATTGGTACACTTTAAAGGCCCTCTTGACGCCTTAGGTTCGGGAATCGGGATGGTGCATCAGGAGTTTTCGCTTATCCCCGGATTCAGCGCCGCCGAGAATATCATGCTGAACCGGGAGCCGATAAAACCCGCTTTCGCGCGGGAAGTGTTCGGCGAGCGGATGGCCGTCCTCAAGCGGGATATTATGCAGGAACGGGCATCTAAAGCGATACAAAAGCTGGGAATGCACATCGCTCCCGAAACCATTGTTTCTGAAATGCCTGTTGCGTACAAACAATTCACCGAAATTGCCAGAGAAATTGACCGTGAAAACGTACAGATATTAATCCTTGATGAGCCCACTGCTGTTTTAACCGAAAGCGAGGCGGATATTCTGCTTAATTCGCTGAAAAAACTTGCGGCGGAAGGAATCGGGATTATTTTTATTTCCCACCGGCTTCACGAAGTAACGGAGATTGCCGACCGTGTGGTTGTGCTGAGGGATGGGCATATTATTAAAGACGCGCCGAATGAGCATATTACGGTTCGGGACATTGCCGCGTGGATGGTCGGCCGGGATGTCGGTACTTCCGCGGCTAAAACCGAGGATACCAGGCAGTTCGGCGCCGATGTTTTGAAAGTGGAACATCTTTGGGTTGATATGCCCGGGGAAACTGTCCGTGATGTGTCATTCACCGTTAAGCAGGGCGAGATTTTTGGCATCGGCGGACTTGCGGGGCAAGGCAAACTTGGAATCCCTAACGGAATTATGGGGCTGTATGCCGCGGGCGGTTCTGTGTTCCTGGATGACCGTGAGATACCTTTGGGAGATCCAAGAAGCGCATTAAATGAAGGTATGGCCTTTGTTTCGGAAGACCGCCGTGGTGTCGGCCTTCTTCTTGATGAAAGCCTCGACTGGAATATTGCGTTCGGCGCAATGCAGATAAAAGAATTGTATCTGAAATCGTTCCTTGGGGGACTGATAAAAATCCGGGACGAAAAATTGATGAAGCAATTGGCTGATGATTATATCAAAAAGCTTGAAATAAAATGTACCGGGGTGAAGCAGCTCGCCAAAGAACTTTCCGGCGGCAATCAGCAGAAAGTTTGCCTTGCCAAGGCTTTTGCGCTGGATCCAAGAATGCTTTTTGTATCGGAACCGACGCGGGGCATCGATGTAGGAGCCAAAAAAATCGTTTTGGATACACTGCGGGAATATAACCGGAAACACGGAACAACCATCGTTATGATTTCCAGCGAGCTTGAAGAACTGCGTTCTGTCTGCGACCGTATCGCTATTGTAGATGAAGGACATATCGCGGGAATCCTTCCGCCTGATTCGGATGCTGCTGATTTTGGAGTTTTGATGTCGGGAGGAAAAGCATGAGCGACCATGCGGGAAAATCAATTAAAGAATTTGTAACTGATTTCGGATGGCCCAGAATCATCATTTTTATTTTCGTGGTGATTCTTTTTATAGTAGCTCCTTTTGTGGGAGTGAATATCCGTACTTCGCTGTCGGATGTGATCGTCCGCTTCGGTCAGAACGCCGTTCTTGTTTTGGCGATGGTTCCGATGATGCAGGCCGGAACGGGGCTTAACTTCGGGCTGCCGGTCGGAATAGTCGCGGGGCTTTTAGGTTCGACGATTGCGATGCAGCTTGGTTTGACCGGCATCCTCGGGTTTGCAGGGGCTGTCGCGTTCTGTCTTCCCTTTGCCCTTCTTTTCGGGTGGCTTTACGGCCAGCTTTTGAACAAGGTCAAAGGCGAGGAAATGACCATCGCCATGTATGTGGGATTTTCCATTGTTACGTTTATGGCGATTATGTGGATTGTTCTGCCTTACAGTAATCCTACCATGGTTTGGGGTTACGGAGGATCGGGATTAAGAACCACGATCACGCTTGAAGGGTATTGGGCGAAAATCCTCAACAACTTTTTGGCTGTCAGGATTGGGGCGACTTTTATGTTCCCCACCGGAGCGATTCTGTTTTTTATCTTGATGGCTTTTATCATGTGGGTTTTTATGCGGAGCCGAACCGGAACCGCTTTGACCGCGGTAGGTTCCAATCCTGATTTTGCGAGGGCCGGAGGAGTTTCCATCAACCGGATGAGAATCATCAGCGTGATGGTTTCCACGATTTTTGCAGCTGTCGGGATTTTGGTGTATCAGCAGAGTTTCGGGTTTGTTCAATTGTACAACGCTCCTCTGTATATGGCTTTTCCGGCTGTCGCGGCGGTTCTTCTTGGGGGGGCTTCCGTGAATAAAGCAAGCATTCTCAATGTAGTGGTGGGAACCTTTCTTTTTCAAAGCATTCTCGCGATGACGCCGTCGGTTATCAACAATATATTAAAAACCGATATGTCCGAGGTTATCCGTATCCTCATTTCCAACGGCATGATCATCTATGCCTTAACCAGAAAAACGAAGGTGACCAAATGAAAAAGAATTTCGATTTTCGCCGTTTTTTAGCGGATAACATTGTAGTTGTCATTTTTGTGTTTATCACTCTTGTGGCAATTCCCATATCGGGACTTTCTCTTTTTTCCATAACCCAGGAAGTTGTTACCCGGATAGGCCGGAACTGCTTTCTTGTGTTCAGCCTTCTCTTGCCGATTATGGCGGGAATGGGCATTAACTTTGGGATGACGCTTGGCGCTATGGCCGGACAGATTGGTTTGATCTTTGCCGTGGACTGGAACATTATCGGCGTGCCGGGGCTTATTTTCGCGAGCCTTATTGCGGTTCCCATCGCTGCCGGGCTGGGCTGGGTCGCGGGACAAATCCTGAACCGCGCGAAAGGCCGGGAAATGGTTACCGGTTATATTCTCGGTTTTTTCATGGACGGGTTTTACCAGCTCATCGTTCTATACATGATGGGTTCTATCATTCCGGTGCATTCTTTGGCGATCACCTTGAGCCGCGGTTACGGCATACGGAATACGCTTAATCTGGATTCGGTACGCCAATCTTTGGATGTTTTGATTCCGATAAGAATCGGCGGGATTGTTGTACCGCTGACGAATTATCTTGTGATTGCGCTGCTCTGTGTTTTCATCGTTTGGTTTAGGAAAACCAAACTCGGTCAGGATATGCGCGCCGTCGGGCAGGATCAGCAAGTGGCTCATGCCGCGGGGATTCCTGTGGACAGAACGAGAATCATCGCCATCATCATTTCGACGATATTGGCGAGCATCGGTCAGCTGATTTTTCTCCAGAACATGGGAAATATGGCGACTTATAACGCGCATAAGCAGACGGGTTTTTTTGCCGCCGCGGCAATCCTCGTCGGAGGCGCTTCGGCAAGTAAGGCCACTATTCCGAACGTGTTCTTTGGTACGCTGCTCCTTCATCTTATGTATACCGTGGTTCCGCGGGCGGGGGCAAATCTTTTCGGATCGGCCCAGATTGGAGAGTTCTTCCGGGACGCGTTCAGCTACGCGATTATCGCGCTGGCTCTGGTTCTTCACGCCTGGAGAAAGAAGGCCAATGCCGATCACGCGAGAGAAGGACTCCGGGGCGGGACCGCTGCCGCCGGGAAAGGAGCGTAACCGTGAATATTTTCAAAAATGAAACAGCCCGCCGTCCGCTTCTCCGCGGAATCTTAATGCTTCTTTGGATCGGTCTTGGCGTGGTGATTTTCTTTGCCTGCCGCGGTCATACTTTGCTCGTGGATAATCAGAAAGCGTCTGACGGCTCTTACCAGGCAATCAAAGTTATGAACGTAACGATTGACCAGCAGGATGATGAAGAAATCTGGGAAGGAGACCGGATTCGTCTTACGGTATCCGGTCCTAATCATAAAATCCTTGTTGAGTTTACCGACGGCCGCCAGCCGGTTGAAAAGGAATTCCATCTTCCCCTAAAAGAAGATATGTATCTTCTTTCGGTGCCGAAAATGCTGGCCGGACTGGATTTTATCGAACCTTTCCGCGTTCAGGATCAGGTCCGCGAAACGCAGGATGAAGCGGCAGCAAATGAGTTTGAGAGTTTTGGCCCATAAATATATTGCTGTCACGCCGGGACTGTTCCGGAAAGATCGGTCCCGGTATGATAACGCCTGAAAAAATTATTCCGTATCTTTCAGCACCACTTGTAGAAAAACCGGATTATGGTCAGAAAATTCAAAATCCATATTGATGGTCTCAACGGTCGATAATTCCACATTGGGCGAAATGATAAAGCCGTCAATGACGTAATATTGAGTATTTGCCGCATCTTTTTCATAAGGCTGATTCAAAAGGCGGCACGAAGGCGTGTCGCCGTCAAAGGCAAAACGCCAGCCGGGGTTCAGCATTTCTTCGGATAACATGCCGGGCTCAAAAAAATCACGGCTGATGACGGGAAACTGTTCGGTTACACCCGGAAATGTTTGGTTAAAATCGCCGCCGGCAACGCAATAATTTCCTTTTTCATATTCCGCGTTCAAAATATCCATCAGCACTTTTGTTTGCGCGGCCTTTCCTTCGCCGTCATCATACGCTTCCAAATGCAGATTGATGAGGACTAATTCCTTGCCGGAATCTTTTATGGGAAGCCGTTCAATTAAAAGACACCGTTTAAGATTGGCGATTCTGACAGGCCAGGTAAAGGGAACCGGCAGGGCGGCGCGTTCCGCGGCGTTCACTTGGAAGCGGCTCAATGTAAGAAGCCCGCTTTCCACTTTGCCGATAGGACTGCTTGGAGGAATGGGTACAAAAGGAACGTTGAAGTTGTAAGCAAAGGCGCTGCCGCCGCGAAGCGTTTCCAAAAGATATGCTTGTTCATTTATCCGATAGGACCGGTGTGAGCGGAGATCAACTTCCTGCAGCAAAAAAATATCCGCGTCAATGGTTTCAAAGAAATCCCGCATTCCCTTCATGTTATTTGTAATACTCTCTGCCGATGAAGGCCTGACGCCGCTCCCTCCGTCCATGAAAAAATCCTGGCTTCGATCCAAGGCCCCGTAACCGATATTCATAGACAAAACCGACAGGGGCTTCCCCGTTTCAACGAGACGGTTCTGATTGTTTTCCACCGGCAAAGATTCAACCGCACTCGGTTTGTATTCCGTTACGCTGAGAAAAAGAATGCCGCATAACATCAGTATTAGGACAGCGCCCAATACGATACCGGACACAATCAGAATTTTCCGTACAACATGTTTCATAATCATATTTCCTTATAAAATACTTTCACAACGGAGGTGCCCAGCTGTTAGAACACCCTCACTATACTATATTGCAGAGAAGAGAATTTGTCAGGGGGAAAAGATGATCAATATCTTCCCGGAGCGTTCATTCCGGGAAGATAATTTTACAGGTATCCTTTTGCCTTTAACAGTTCCGCGTTCAGGATGCCGCCGCCGGCAGCCCCGCGGACAGTATTATGCGACAAGCCCACAAAGCGGATATCAAAGATGCCGCAGGGACGAATCCTGCCGACGCTGACGGCCATCGCTTTATCAGCATCGCGGTCTTTGCGGGGCTGGGGCCGGTCGGCTTCTTCCCGAATGATGATGGGCCGGGCCGGCGCCATAGGCAGTTCCAGTTCCTGCGGAACGGCGCGGAACGCGCTCCAGACAGCTTTTATTTCATCGATGCTTGGCTTCTTTTCACCGAACTCAAGGCTTACGCAGGCCGTGTGGCCGTCCACGACAGGAACCCGGTTACAGTGAGCGGAAATAAGCGGCTCCGCCGCGTTTTCGATAGCACCGCCCCGGACTTCGCCTAAAATCTTTAAGGGTTCCTGTTCAGATTTTTCTTCTTCGCCGCCGATGTAGGGAACGATGTTGTCCACAACGTCGAGGCTGGCAACACCGGGGTAACCCGCGCCGGAAACGGCCTGCATGGTAGTAACAAACATGCGGCGGATTTCATAGCCGCTTTGGATTAAAGCCCAGACCGGAGTCATGTAGCTTTGTATCGAACAGTTCGGCTTTACGGCGATAAAGCCCTTGTCCCAGCCGCGGTTTTTCCGCTGAATCGGGATGATGTCGATGTGGTGAGGATTCACTTCGGCAATGAGCATGGGAACATCGGCGGTCCAGCGGTGGGCGGAGGCGTTGGAAACGACAGGAATCCCCGCCGCCGCGTAACTTTCTTCGAGCTTTTTGATCTCGTCTTTGCCCATCTCCAAAGCGGAAAACACAAAGGCGCATTTGCCCGCCTTGGATGCCGCAACGGCGCGGCTTACATCGTTCGCGTCTTCTACGATAAGGTCGCCTACCGCGGGATGATAAGAGGCGGCTAACTGCCATCGTCCGGCTGTTGCGTCCCGGTACGATTTTCCCGCGCTTCGGGGAGAGGCGGCAACGTAGGTTACCTCAAACCAGGGGTGATTCCTTAACAGGCTGATATATTGCTGGCCCACCATGCCGGTGGCGCCTAAAACTCCAACAGGTATTTTTTGCATCGTATCTTCTTCTCCTTAATCGATTGTTTAACGCTGTGAATTCACAATAGCTTCGGCGTATTCATCAGCCGCGCGGTAAGTGCTTATATTTTTTTCTTTGGCACTTGAAATAATTCTAAGTGTTGTATCATATATTGCATCAACTTTGGCATTGACGGCATCGGCACTGTAGGTCTGATCTGTAATTTCCATACCGCAGTTTATCACGCCGCCCGCGTTTATAATATAATCGGGCAGATACAATATGTCCAAACGTTCCAGAGCGTCTCCTGTTTCAGCGTCCATGAGGACATTGTTCGCGGCCCCGGCAATGAGCCTGCATTTCAAAGCATCAACATTCCCGGTATTCAGCACAGCCCCCATCGCGCATGGAGCAAAAATATCGCATTCTGATGTTAACACTTCTTCACCGTTGATTGCGGCAGCTCCAAATTCCTCAACCGCTTTTTTTATGTTTTCAGATTTAACATCATATACTTTAAGATGGGCGCCTTCCTTTTTAAGATAGCCGCAGAGCGCGTAACCGACACTGCCCAAACCCTGAACCACAATGGTTTTATCTTTAAGCGAATCAGTGCCGAACTTTACGCCCGCTCCTGCTTTCATTCCCATATAAATACCGCGCGCAGTAAATGGCGAAGGGTTACCGCTTACACCTGGAGTCCCCGTTACAAATTGGGTAACTTCATTCATGCAAGCAACATCATCAGCGTTTATATTCACATCCTCGGCAGTATAGTATTTCCCATGTAACGAATGGATATACTTTGCGTAAACATGTAAAAATTCCCGCGACTTTAATGTATCAGGATCGCCCATAATGACAGCCTTGCCGCCGCCAAGTTTAAGACCGGCCGCCGCGTTTTTCAGCGTCATTCCTCTTGAAAGGCGCAGCACATCAAAAAGCGCGTCTTCTTCAGTCGCGTAATTAAAAAAGCGCGTGCCTCCGAGAGCCGGACCTAACACCGTGCTGTGGATTGCAATAATGGCATTAAGTCCAACATTCTCGTCATGCACAAAAAGGATTTGCTCATGTCCATACGTATTCATCGACTCTAAAACTTTCATATCATTCATTCTCCTATGAGTACCGGCTGCTTTCAGTTTTACAGAACGTTATTTTATTTCGATATTTGCCGCTTTGAGTGCTTCTTTCAAGGGAGCCGCCAATTCTTCCGCAAGAGGCAGGAGCGGAAGCCGAAGCGTTCCGGCATCCATCCCCGCCCAATTCATGGCGGCTTTTATGGGAATGGGGTTCGTATCGATAAAAGCGGCTTTAAAGAAGGGCAGCAGTTCGTAATGGAGCTTCCTCGCTTCCTCGTAGTTTTCGGAAAGACAGGCGCGGCAAAGGGCGGCAATCCTCGCGGGTATCAAATTCGATACCACAGAAATTGCACCGTCTCCGCCCATCGCGCAAATCGGCAGTGTGCAGTAATCATCACCGGAAAGGAAAGCAAGATTCCGGCCGCCGGCTTTTGCGGGCAGAACAACCTCGTTCATCATGTCTCCGATTTGGCTTAAATCACCGGAACTTTCCTTAATGCCGATAACGCTGGGGATTTGAACGATCTGCTTCATCAATTTTGGGCTGATGTTCTTCCCTGTCCGGGACGCGATGTTGTACACGACGATGGGAATATTCACAGCATTCGCCACGGCTTCAAAATGGGCAAGCAGTCCCGCGTCGTTGGGTTTATTATAGTAGGGAGTAACGATAAGCACCGCGTCGGCGCCAAGGTCTTTGGCGCGTTTTGTGTTTTCAATCGTATGATGAGTCGAATTTGACCCGGTTCCCACGATAACGGGGAGTTTTTTGCGGGTTTCTTCGACGCATATCTTGATCAGCTTATCCTGCTCATCGCGGAAAAGCGTTGCTGTTTCACCGGTAGACCCAAGAGGAACAAGGCCGTGAATGCCTCCCTCAATCTGGAACCGCACCAGGTTCCGAAAAGCATCATAATTGACATCCCCATTATCTTTCATGGGAGTAACAAGAGCGGTATACGCGCCCCGGAGTTGCATCATTTTTCACTCCAACTAAAAATTTATAACCTTAATGTACCAATAATTGTATTTTTATGCAAGAGTTCGCGGGAAAAATGTATATTTTTACAAAGATGAAAATCGTCACAAAGTATTAAAAATAGACAGGATGGCGAAACCACAAGGTCCGCCATCCTGAAACAACACTGCCGGCGCTTTGTCTATTTGCCGGATTTTCCCAGACTAAGGTTAACCCGGTACAGACAGCCCACCATGATGTATACGCCCATCCCGATTGCCAAAAGCACCGGGAAGCCGTTGGATACAACAAGCAGTCTGGCCAGGGCGCCTCCGGCAAGGGAGAGGCCGCCGTTCATCCCCCAGGCCCAGGGCAGAAGGTGGGGCTTGTTTTCCTGGAGGCTGTCCAATCCGTTGGGATAAGGGATACCCATAAAGAATGCCGTCGGGGCGATAACCGCTATTGACGCCAGGACTCTGACAAAAAGCGGCGCGGAGTGATAGCGGTCAAGGAAATCAGCCAGCCCAAGTATATAAAAGAGGAGGCCGCCGGCAACCATGATACACGCAGCAAGAACAACCCATGTGCGGTATTTTTTGAAAACGCTGCTGACCAGGTTTCCCAAAGCCGAGCAGATAAGCATCACCGTGATAACGATGCTGGCGGAATATGTCGGGTTTGAAAGGAAGACACTGAGCCGCTGAATGAGGAATATCTCAATCAGCATGTAACCAAGACCAAGTCCCGCATAATACAGAATAACCCCAAAGGTTCCTTTCCGGTTTTTAAACAGTTCTTTCCAGCGGCCGATCACGGGAATTACAATAACAATGAGTCCGAAGAGACAAGCCTGGAAGAGCATTCCCAAAAGAAGCAAATATCCCCACTCTTCTGAAATATCTTCAATTTGATCCATGTACATGGGCAGCTTATTTAATTTCAGGAACCCGGAATAATAGGGCCGGTTGTCCCGGATAGGCCGGATGTCAAAAATATATTGTTCTTCAATGGCGTCCGCGTTACCCGCAAAGAACGCGGGAATGGAAGCCCGGTACATATCGGCATTGGTAAAACTTTCCACGACATCATCATCATGCTCCCCAAAATGCTGCTGGTAAGCTCCCATAAGGATATTAAGATCCCGCTGAGCCAGGTCCGTGCCGGGAACATACAGGGACTCAAAGGAACGGGTTTTTACAAAATTGTTAAGATCGTACAATTCCCCTTCCGTGAAAGCGCCGTTTTTAATCAGAATAGTGGAAGTGGACATAAAAAGGCCGAAAGCGTACATATTCTGTTCAGGCTGGGGCATTCCCGCTTCTTTCATGGCCACGATGATCGTATTAAGAAGTTTCAGCACGTTCCGGGGAGGATTGAGCCGGTCCCACACCGTAACGGAAAGAACTCCGTCCGGTTTCAAGCTGGCAAAATATTCTTTAAAGGCTTCCACCGTATATTTAAAATCTTCGTGAATAGCGTATCCGCCCGAATCGGAAAGACCGATGGAATCAACTAGGCTGATTTCTATCAAATCGTAAGCGTTTTGGTTGTCCAGGCAGAAAGCGCGGGGTTCGCCCTGAATAATCGAAATCTTGTCGGATGTAAGAAGATTCCCGGTAAAGCGGGAAACATTAGGATCATTTTTCAGAAGATCAATCATTTCCGAGGAAGGTTCCACAATATCGATTTTGCGGGCGCCTTTGTAGCGGGCAATCTGCGCGTTGATGCCTCCGCTAAGATTTACCAAAAGCACGTCGGGATTGGAAAACGTCACATAGGGAGCCGCCATAGGCAGATAATCCATGTAGGCTTTTTCATTTTCCTGGAGCGCGCCCATAATGCCAATCGGTCCGGATCCGTCAATGAAAAGTCCCCAATACGGCTGGGTCGGCATACTGGAAACTTTCAGCGCCGCGTTATCCGAAAGGCCCGGAGCAAAATGGAAATACTTTGAAGCATACACATGGTATTCCCCGCCAGGACCGTAGGAATGATGGACCAGCTTTGAATCGGGGTAATTACGGACATAACTGATCGATTTATAATCCGATATCCGAATATCACCCCAAAGAAACGTGAAACAGATTGATGAAAGACTTGTCACGAGCAATGCAACAAGAGGAATCACGGGAAACCTGGAAGACCGGGACGATTCATCCCACTTTACCGATGTAAAAAGAGCCCCCATAATCGTCAGCCCCAGAATGGGAAGGATAAGGTATTGAGGAGGCAGAAGGAACATAAAGATGATGATAAATACCCCGCCGACCCCGGACCCGATCATGTTCCAGAAATATACTTTCTGGATTTCATCCCTAAGGGCGACAAAGGCGATTCCGGTAAACGCGGCAACAAAGAAAAACGGCACACCATAGATAATGTAATATGCGCCGATAAACCATAGCTGACGGGAGTCGGAAGCAAGAAACACCGGGTTAAACGGAACCATCTGCGATACAATTGTCGCCAACGCCATAAGCAGAGGCAGACAGATAGAGCATACCGACAACAGCATATCCGTCCGGGGACGTACCCAATCGGACAGAAACGTAAGAATTATCCCGGACAAACCGATGCCAAGCAACGCTGTAGAAATAACCAGGGAGCCAAAATTTGACCATCCGCCTACAGAGAAAATACGCATTACATACAACTCATAAGAAATACCGGCGATGGAAATGAAAAACAGGGCGATCAATCTGAAACTCTTGTTCATAGGAACTATTGTATACACAAACATTGACAAGATCAAGTAAATAGTTATAGAATACGAAAAGAATTAGGTAATTTTTTGTTCATAGAGGAAATTGCAAAACTTCAGTTTTTGCAACAAGCTCCATAATGGGATATTTTATTGCCTGTAACCATCCGGCTTGGACTGGATATGATCATTGTTTTTGGGTGTGTCGCTGTGAAGTTTTTACAAGAATCGATTCCGGCAATATTGATTGTAATTCTGGTAACCGGTCTGATCGGGGGATTTGTTTTCGGCTTGACCCTTCCTGTCATTGTTTCATCCAACTCGGAGCGCGTTGCGTCATACGAAGAAGTTGCCGCTCAGTCGGCCGTTCAGGAAGCAACGAAACTCGCGGTGGAAATGGGTGTGGACAGTCCTGAATACGGATTGGCATATGAAACCCTCCCCGGTGCCGAAAAGTACGACGGCCCCGCGTTGGCCCGGTCAATGCCGATAGAGACAAAAGAAGCCTGGCTTTCCTGGATGCGGAACAACCGCAATGATTCGCCGGTTTTTCTAGAGGAGCGATGGCAGCTTGCCCAGGCCTTTGTTGGATCTTCGGAACTCAAGCGGCCGGAAGATGTCCGGGCATTCCTTTTAACGCCCCGGGAGCACTTTGTCAGAGCGCGTAACAGAGGACTGGAATACGCGGATACCTGGCTTCCCATCGGTCATGGCGCGACCATTACCGATCCTGATGTTGTGGCGATGATGACCACTACCCTGGATATTAATCCGGGGGATAAAGTACTGGAAATCGGTACAGGATCGGGCTACCAATCGGCTATTTTGTCGTATCTAACGAAAGAAGTTTATACCATCGAGATCATCAAACCTCTGTTTGTTGAAACGGATCAGTTGTACCGGGACTGGGAAAAGTCCTATCCTTCCTATGGTTCTATCAACCGGAAACTGGGAGACGGTTATTACGGATGGGAAAAATACGCTCCGTTTGAAAAGATTATCGTTACTTGTTCTATCGATCATATCCCGCCGCCTTTGTTAAGGCAGCTGGCTCCCGGCGGAATCATGGTTCTTCCTCTGGGACCTCCGGGCCGTCAATACATAATGGAAGTGAAGAAGGATATCGCCGAAGACGGAGCGATTACCCTTACGAGGCGTGATGTGTATAATGGTCTAAGGGTCAGTTTTATTCCCTTTAGGGATGAAATCGGCACGTCGTACAGCACTTCCCCCGCTGAGGAAAGGGTTACTGTTCCGCCGCCGCCTCCACCGCCGTCGTCAAAACCTGAAAATCCGCTGGAGGAAGTTAATCTTGAAGAAAATAATCTTAACGAAGAACCTTCCGGCACGGATCAAGCGGAAGAAGGAGATCCGGAAGTATAGACAAAAACAGGAATTGGAAGTAAAATAGTATGGTGTTATTTCCTGTTATGTAAAGTAATTATCGGATATTCCGATATTTTATGAGTGAACAGGAAAGAAGTTTATGGCACTGAAAATGATGGGAATCCTGGTACAGGAACTGCCGCTTCCTCTTGTGTATGTTCCGGAGAGTTCGTTATGGACGCATTTCTAAAAAACCAAAAACCTGCAAAGCGGCGGAAAAGGCCTTTTGTTTCTATAGTTCAAGATTGTTTAAAGTTGAAAGTCCTTTCTTTCGTATCCTTTACCGGAAATGCCGTTAAAAAGTTCTTCTTTTTTGTTTCCGGTCAAATCCGCAATAACCCGATGATTCCTAAAGCCGCCGGTTTGGCATGTCTTGCGGCCTTTCTGATTGGTTCCATGTGTATTGTCTTTTTCGCTATTTCTTCGCCGGAACTTCCCCCGGGAAACTTAGTCTCCGCCATAACGAATGCGGCTTCCGGTTATACCAATTCCGGCATTGAATCCTCGGTAGTTTTGCTTCCGTCCGAAGAAAACGATTGGGTTGTTTTGTCCGCGTTTGAAGATAATACGTACTTGACCGGGACGGGGTTTCAGGAAGCGGACCGGTCAAAAGATTTGGATTACCAAATTAGGCCGGGCGAAACCCTTTCTGAAATTGCCTATTTCTACAATATTTCCTATGAATTATTGGCTTTTTATAACAACATATCCAACGCGAACCATATCCGGGTGGGAACGCTCATAGTCATCCCTTCCCTGGACAATATGGCCGGCGCCGCGGAAGAAATGGCGAGGAGTCCGCGTCCCCAGGCAGCTGAACCGGTCAAAGCAAATATCAAAAACGTCCAAATTTCTTTTGAAAGCCGGCAGTCCGGTGATATGGACGAATCGGGAATTACCGTTCAGTTTGCTATTCTTGATCCTTCTCCGGATGCCTTGCAGTCCTTTGAATGGGATTTTGGCGACGGCAAACGGGGATTCAGGCCGAATCCGACCTATGAGTATACGGCGCCCAAAACCTACGTGGTCCGGCTTACCGCCAGGGATTCCGCGGGAGTGATATATAAATCCAATCCTCTGTATGTTGATGTTCCGCATCCCAGTTCAGCGGGAGAATTCAATCAAACAAAATTTATTACCCTTTCATCCCTGGACGATTATTTTGTGGTGAACGGGACCCTTTCCAAGGTCTCTCATTTTTCGAGCATCGCTGAGGCGCCCCTTGATTTAAGCGAATCCGACCAATTTCTTACGAAAATACGTTTTGAAAAACCCGGTTATTACGGCCTAACTATAACGGATTCCAGTCAAACGGATCAGTATTATTCTGTCTTTGTCAGCCCCATTCCAACCGCGCACGCCGATCTTCCGGAAGAAAATTATAACTGGTACCGGACGCAGCATAATACCGGGACGCCGTCCAACTGCGGTCCCGCGTCGGCTTCCATGGCTATCGGCTGGTCCCTGGGAAAATATTTTTCCGTTTCATCGGTGCGCCAGGCTATTGGATGGCAGGGCAACGGCGGGACAAGTTTTGAAGAACTCCTTCCCGTTATCCGCGGCCAGGGCGTAAGCGGGGCATCCATCAAACCGTTGAGAACGGTAGATGATATCAAAAATATCATCGATGCGGGTAACATTGCGGTTGTTCTTTTCCATACCGATGGGGTCAGGATGACTCAATCAAATCCGGGTAATGATTTGTTTGGAAAATATTACAACGATTCCGTGGGGCACTATGTGGTCATAAAAGGATATTCACTGAACGGCGAATATTTTGTCATCCATGACCCGATACCCAATGACTGGGGGGCTAACAGTTTCCGCCATGCTGATGAATTGAGCATGGTAGGCCGGAACCGTTATTATGCATCCAGGGAAGTCCTTCGTTCTCTCCGGCGGAATGACATGGTTGTTATCCCCAGGGTAAACGTTCCCTAAGAAAAGATAAAAGCGGACGGTTCCGCAGAAAAAAACATTTTTTATCCGTTCTTAGGTTTTTTTTCTTGTAAACTTGCTTGTTATAACCTATAGTAATTTTATGGGAACATCGTTAGACATTCTTGGTAAAAAAATCTTCTTTCTTTTCCCGTCCGTACTGGTTAAAAACGAAGTGATTCCGGAGCTCATTCAGCTTGAATATGAAGTGTATATTTCTTCCAATGAAAAAAAATTAAAAGCGGCGCTGAAAAAATATCCCGGGTCCATTGTTTTTGTCAATATTGATGATGGATTGTCCGAACCGGATTGGGATACCTGGATTCAGGGAATCATGAGAGTGGAAGAATGGCACGTTTCTGTCGGGATTCTTTCTTCCGGCAGTGATGGAAAGAGGCAAAGGAAATACCTCAATATCCTTAAAGTTCAGGCAGGTTTTGTACCTGTTAAATCTGACATAGAAAAAATTCTCACGCAAATTACGAATATTCTTAAAACCCTGGATGCGAAAGGCCGCCGGAAATTTATCCGTGTTGCGTTTCCCAGGGATTCCCTCACGACAATCAATATTCCGTATGACAATCGTTTTATTACCGGGCAAATCAATGATATAAGTGTGGTTGGGCTTTCCTGCATTTTTGAGGAAGATCCGGATTTGACGAAAGGTGTTCAGATTAAAGACATTCAAATAAAACTTCATGGGATGCTTTTGAAAACAGACGGTATTGTTTTCGGCTCCCGCGAGGATGATGAAGGTAAGATTTACGTTATCCTTTTTACCGCTAGAATCGATCCGGATGTGAAAACGAGAATCCGTAAGTTTATGCAAAACAGTATGCAGGAAAAAATGGACGCTGAACTAAACTGAAGAATTGTAAGAGCTTGTTGCAAAACTCGGTTAGTTTTGCCCAAGCTCCTGCATTTTCTCGCCTAAAGGCTGCGAAACATGCATTTTTTAAAGGTTGCTGTTGCAAAATCTGGAGTTTTGCAACAGCCTCATTTGATAGCTTTTTTT